>URFE01000017.1:0-24739 GCA_900546965.1 uncultured Collinsella sp. | reverse complement strand
TCTACACCTATTAAGTCGTCGGCAGCGTCAGATGTGTATAAGAGACAGCTATTCTGCCGCAAACAGGAACTATTCCACCGCAAGTTATAAAAGGGTCATGAGGAGCGCGTTTTGCCGAAGGCCTTAAGCACCGCCGTCACGGGACCAGGCTGGAAACGTCGGCGCACATCGTCGAGACACTCGGGAATATCGATGTGCTGCGGGCAGTGCCGCGCGCATTTGCCGCATTTGACGCAATTGCTCACCAACTTGGGCTCGCTTGTGCGCACCGCGCTCGCCGTAAAGTATTGAGACAGCCCCGTAAACCAGCTGTGCGCATAGCTTGCGTTGTAGGCGGCAAAACATCCAGGGATATTGATGCCTTTAGGGCACGGCATGCAATAGCCGCATCCCGTGCAGGGCACGCGATTCGATTTTTCAAACTCATCCAGCACGTGCGCGATCGTGTCGAGCTGGTTGGCAGTCATCGAATTCGGCAACGCGAGGTCTGCCAGTGACGAATTCTCATCCACCTGCGCGGTATCGGTCATACCCGAAAGCAGCATCGTCACCTGAGGATGATTCCACACCCACGAAAGACCCCAGGCGGCAGGAGTGAGCAAATGCGGGTCACGGGCACTATCGAGCACAGCGCGAGCCCGTGGCGGCAGTTTGCCCGCTAAACGCCCGCCCAGCAGCGGCTCCATCACAAACACCGCGAGGCCTCGCTCGGCGGCGGCCATGAGCCCCGCCGTTCCCGCTTGGTAATGCTCGCCGGCATAGTTGTACTGGATCTGGCAAAAATCCCAGTCATATGCGTCAAGCATCGTCAGGAAATCCACCGCGCTGCCGTGGTACGAAAAACCAATCTGGCGAATGCGCCCCGCCGCCTTTTGACACGCGATCCAGTCCTCAATGCCCAACGCCACCACACGTTCCCACTGGGCGGGCGAGGTAATGTTATGCATGAGGTAATAGTCGATATGGTCGGTCCGCAGGCGCCGCAGTTGCTCATCGAAGAACCGGTCGAAATCCTCCGCGCACTTGCACGAAGCATGCGGCAACTTGGTCGCCAGCAACACCCGGTCACGCAGCCCCAAGCGCTCAAGCGAGGCGCCCACGCACGCCTCGTTACCGGGATAGAGATACGCGGTGTCCAGATAATTAATCCCCTGCTCCACCGCACGGGAAATGATGGCATCGGCTGTCTTCGCATCCGGACGTCCCGGCGCACCGGGAAACCTCATGCAGCCCAGACCCAACGCCGAGATACGGTTGCCGCTTTTGGGGTCAACGCGATATTGCACGGCCCCTCCCTTCGCCATCAGCGCCCCGGCAAGGCGAAACACAATGGTCACGCAGCCGAAACATCGTGGAATCGCAATCGAGAACGTATCGTAACGCAGCAGAAATCGAGCCGTCACGGCACCGCTTTAACATCAGCAAAAAGCCCGATGAAAGGAGCCGGGCATGACCACGCGCATGTCTTTGCGGTCTGCCCTGCAGCGTAGCGTCCAGGCAAACGTTTCTTTTTTATAACAGCCGCCCCGCGCACCCACCAATCACCCTGGCAGCATACAATCCATCAGGCGCCCCTTACGCGGGCGCCTTTTACATGGGGAGATGATTCACATGCAGATCAACAAGGTCGCTTTTATCGGCAAGGGCGGCGTCGGCCTGCTCTACGGCAGCATGATTGCCAAGGCCCTCGGCAATGACGCCGTCGAATACGTTATGGATGACACCCGTTTTGAGCGTCACGCGGGCGATGCGCTCACTGTCAACGGCAAGCCCTGCGATCTCACGTCCGTCCGCGCCAGCGAGGCGACGCCCGCCGATCTGGTCATCCTGACAGTCAAGACCACCGGTCTCGACCAAGCACTCAAGACTATGGAGCGCGTCGTGGGACCCAACACGCTCATCGCCTCGCTATGCAACGGCATTACGAGCGAGCAAAAGATTGCCGAACGCTTTGGCTGGGAGCATACCGTTCTTGGTATCTGCCAGGGCATGGACGCCGTGTTCCTCAACGGCGCGCTCACCTTTACCAATGCGGGCGAGATCCGCTTTGGCGCGGCGGCCGGCACGGACCCCGCGACCGTCGCCGCTATCGACGGGCTCTACACGCGCTGCGGCATCGCCCATACCGTCGAGCGCGACATTGCGCACCGCATGTGGGCCAAACTCATGCTCAACGACGGCATCAACCAAACCTGCATGGCCTACGGCGGGACCTACGGAAGCGCCACGGAGCCGGGCTCCGAGCAGCGTCGCTGCTTTGTTTCCGCCATGCGCGAAACGCTTGCGGTCGCCAACGCCGAGGGCGTTGAGCTGACCGAGGCAGACCTGACGCAAATGGTGCACCTCATCGAGGGAATCGACCCCGCCGGTATGCCCTCGATGGCTCAAGACCGCATCGCAAGGCGCAAAACCGAGGTTGATGAGTTCGCGGGCACCATCTGCCGCCTCGCAGCCAAACACGATATCCAGGCACCGCAAAACGAATGGCTCTATCGACGCATTCGCGATATCGAGAAAAGCTGGTAGCGCCGACGCGCCGCATTCAACAGCCTTAACAGCAAAACCGCCGCAAGGGAACCTCCCCCCTGCGGCGGCCTTCATCTTCGTCTATGACCGGCGGCCGATCTCACAACAGTTAGCGTTGCGACCCCGACACCTCGTCCTCATCGTCGCGGCAAAGAACCACGCCCGCGCTTCCCAGCAGTGTGGCCGCGATCAGCGCGCCGACCACGATAGGAGCAGTCCCGCATGTCCCCTGCATGCCCGCGACGAGCGCGACCGTAGGACCAAGGCAGCCGAGCATCAACGCGACGGCGGCAACGGCAATATCTCGAGCATTCACAAGACCACTTCTTCCAAGAGAAAGACCTTATTTCTCATGAACTAGTGTGCCCCGCATCCATACGCCCAGCGTACCGCCACGGTAAGGGCTCTGTTAACTCAAACGCGCATAAAGAACGGGCGGCTTTACGTTGCCTAAAAGCTCAGTAAAGACGTCCGCCCATCATGTGCCTATTTTGCTTATGGCAGATTACCAACCGGTGTAGTAGTCGGTGGTTCCGGCAGCGCAGCCGGAGTCATAGACCTTGCAATCACCCTTGGAGCCCGTAAAGGTCGAGCCCTGGGCCATATCGCCCGCGGCAACAACGTAATAGCCGTCGGAATCGCGCCAGAAGCCCTCAGAATCCTGAGTCCATTCGCCCGTGCGATAGTGATAAAGCACATTGCTGCTGTAATAGGTCTCGCGGCGCCCGTTGTAGTTATTGACACCCGCAGAGCGCGTCAGGCCCGATCCGTTCGCGTAGGACGCGGCAGACGCGTAAGGCGGAGTGTAACCGGCGTTGTAGTACGAAGCCTGGGCGGCCTCGGCAGCCTCCGCCTCGGCGGCAGCCTCGAGCGCTTCGCACTTGGCATCCTCAAGCGCAGCGCGCAGCTCATCGAGCTCGGTCGACTTGGCGTCGACCTCCCCCATCGTCAACAGGCTACCCGCACCGTCGATGCAACCCTGCAGCACAGCGCGCTCGTCATCGGTGGCATAGTCGCCATACATATTCATGATGATCTGAGCGCGCATCTCCAGGGAATCGCGCTTGGCCTCCATCGAGGCGTTCCACTCCTGCATGGAACCATAACCATCGCCGCGATAGTCAACGGGCTGCACCAGCGTCGCCTCGGACGGCGTAGATCCAACCGTATCGGACAGTGTTGCGGCGTGGGCATCAGTTGCACCGGCGCCCGCCAAAAGTGCCACGGTCAGAGCGGCGGAAAGGGCGGCGGTTTTCGGTTTTCGTGAATCAATCCTCATGTAGCTGGAAACCTCCGTAGTGCGTTTTTGCTGCGTTTGAGCTGCGTGTGATTCGATCGCGCTGCATAGTACCCCGAGCAAATCGCGACCTGCGGTTTTACTTAAAAGGCGCACGTCAATTGCGTAAAACTCACATCCTCTCAACAGGAGTTTTCCACAACTCGAATGCATAAAGCGTGTCAAAAACCCTGTTTTTGCACCCGCTCTATGCAAAAAAGGCGCCTGTGCAACCATTGTTCGCACAGGCGCCTTGAGCAGGCATTTTATGCAGTTATACCTATCGAGTCGCAAGGGGTCCTTGCACAAGTCGCCTTACTCGTCCAGCGCGGCGAAGGCCTGCTTCAGATCCCAAATGATATCCTCGGCGTTCTCGGTACCGATGGAAAGACGGATCGTGGAGGGCGTGATGTTCTGCTCGGCGAGCTCCTCGGCAGAGAGCTGGGAGTGCGTGGTGGTAGCCGGGTGCACGACGAGCGACTTGACGTCGGCCACGTTGGCGAGCAGCGAGAAGACCTGCAGATGATCGATGAACTTCCAAGCTGCCTCCTGGCCACCCTTAATCTCAAAGGTAAAGATCGAGGCACCGCCGTTGGGGAAGTACTTCTGATAGAGCTCGTGATCGGGGTGCTCAGACAGGCTCGGGTGGTTCACCTTGGCGACATGGCAATCACCAGCCAGGAACTCAACGACCTTCTTGGTGTTCTCGACATGACGGTCAACGCGCAGCGACAGAGTCTCGGTGCCCTGGAGCAGGATCCAAGCGTTGAACGGGCTGATGCAGGCGCCCTCGTCACGCAGCAGGATGGCGCGGACATAGGTCGCGAAGGCGGCAGGGCCAGCAGCCTCGGCAAACGAGACGCCATGGTAGGAGGGGTTGGGCTCGGCGATCTGCGCATACTTGCCGCTCGCCTTCCAGTCAAAGTTGCCGCCATCGACAATCACACCGCCCAGCGAGGTACCGTGGCCGCCGATGAACTTGGTTGCGGAGTGGACGACGATGTTGGCACCATGCTCCAGCGGACGGAACAGATACGGGGTGCCGAAGGTGTTGTCGACGACAACCGGCAGACCGTGCTTCTTGGCGATCTCGGAGATGGCGTCGATGTTGGGGATGTCGGAGTTGGGGTTGCCGAGCGTCTCGAGATAGATGACCGTGGTGTTGTCCTTGATGGCACCCTCGACCTCTTCCAGGTTATGGGCATCGACAAACGTGGTCTCGACGCCAAACTGGGAGAGCGTATGCTCCAGCAAGTTGTAGGAGCCACCGTAGATGGTCTTCTGAGCCACCACGTGGTCACCGGCCTGGGCAAGAGCCTGCAGGGTATAGGTGATGGCGGCGGCACCGGAGGCGACGGCAAGACCCGCCACGCCGCCCTCGAGTGCGGCGATACGGTCCTCGAAGACGCCCTGGGTGGAGTTGGTCAGACGGCCGTAGATGTTACCGGCGTCGGCAAGACCAAAGCGGTCGGCAGCATGCTGGGAGTTGCGGAACACATAGCTCGTGGTCTGGTAGATAGGCACGGCACGGGAGTCGGATGCAGGATCGGCGCTCTCCTGGCCAACGTGCAGCTGCAGGGTATCGAAACCAAAGGTATGCTCGGGGTTGTTGATGAACTGGCTCATGATGATCTCCTTGATCAAATAGAAGTAAATAAGAGTAAGAGAAGTAAGTCGCTGTCTCCTGATCACGCCGACGGGCGCAAACAGGAGCCCGGCATTCGTCTTAGTAAGCAGTTCATATGCGGTCCTCCTTTTGACATCCCGGTTCCGTGGTCGGCTTAATTACCTACCGCCTTTGTGTGTTTTGAATAGTACGAGCATCGTCTCCCCGGGTCAATCACTTAAAAGCGCTAACCTGTTATCGGTTTTGTAGATAACACTCGAAAGGATGGGCGCCGATGACCCTCCAGCAGCTTCGCTTTTTGATCGCCGTTGCAGAGTCCGGTTCGATCAACGCCGCAGCCCAGCGCCTCTATACGGCACAGTCCAATATCTCCAATGCCGTCAAAAGCCTAGAGCAGGAACTTCATATCGAAATCTTTACGCGCTCTAGCCGCGGTGTTGCACTCACCAACGACGGCACCGAGCTTTTGGGTTATGCACGCCAGGTCGTAGAGCAGGCCGACATGCTCGAGGCCCGCTACGAGGACGGCGGTACACCTCAGGCCCGCCTTGCCATCTCAGCCCAACACTACGCGTTTTCGGTCGAGGCCTTTGTCAACGTCGTCGAGCGCTGCCGCGACAGCAAGTTCGAGTTCATCATGCGCGAGACCACCACAGCGCAGATTATCGACGACGTGCGCGCGTTTCGCAGCGACATCGGCATCCTCTATCTGGATGACTTTAATACCCGTGTCTTGCAGAAGGCCTTTACCGATGCCCGAGCGAGCTTTCATCCCCTCTTTGATGCAAAAGTCCACGTGTTCGTGAGCGAGCGCCACCCGCTCGCACGCCGCTCGCAGCTGTCCCTTGCCGACCTTACGCCCTATACGCGCTACAGCTTTGAGCAGGGAACCTCAAACTCCTTCTATTACGCCGAGGAGCCGTTTAGCTACATCCCCTGCGATCGCAACATTCGAGTCTCTGACCGCGGCACGCTCACCAACCTGCTGATCACCTCGAACGGCTACACGCTCTCCACCGGCGTGCTCTCAAACGAAATGCAATGGGGCATGGCATCGATTCCGCTGGCAGATGCCCCGACGATGCACGTAGGCTATATCATGCACGATGAACGCAAGCCCTCTCCCCTGTTGCAGCAATACCTCGACGAGCTCGACCGCATCATCCAAGAAAACCAGCCATCAGAGGACGGGGTAGATATGGTAGATTGCTAGCCCCCGGCGAACGCGGCGCTACAATGGTCACTCACACGAAACGTACCCAACGAAAGGAACCATGTGAAGGTCATCATCTATACCGACGGCTCGGCCCGATCAAATCCGGGACGCGGCGGCTACGGCGCCGTGCTCAAATACACCAACCCCGCCGGCAAGACCTTCACCTCCGAGCTTTCGCGCGGCTACGCCAAGACCACCAACAACCGCATGGAGCTCATGGCGGTCATCGTGGCGCTCGAGGCACTTAACCGCCCCTGCGAGGTCGAGGTCCATTCCGATTCGCAGTACGTCGTCAACGCTTTCAATAAACATTGGATCGACGGCTGGAAAAAACGCGGATGGAAAACTGCCAACAAGCAGCCCGTCAAGAACCGCGACCTGTGGGAGCGCCTGCTTGCCGCCAAGAGTAAGCACAAGGTTGAGTTTATCTGGGTTAAGGGACATGCCGGCCACGAGCTCAACGAGCGCTGCGACGAGCTCGCCACCACGGCGGCCGACGGCAGCAACCTCGATATCGACACCGGCTTTAACGAGAGCGACCTGTAATAGCGTTTTCGCGCAGCTTTATATCCCCACGCGCTACACTCATCTTGTAGACCAAACAACGCAAGGGGGACGTATGCTGCGCATCGCGACCATCGGCACATCCATGATCACCGACGACTTTATCCAGGTCGTCAATGCCAACGACCAGGCCGCGTTTGTGGGCACGCTCTCGCGCGATGCCGAGCGCGGCGCCGCCTTTACCGCCGAACACGGCGGCGAGCGTAACTTCACCGCACTTGACGAGCTTGCGGCAGCCGCCGACGTCGACGCCGTCTATATCGGCAGCCCTAACGCACTTCACTACGAGCAGGCCCTTGCCTGCATCGCCGGTGGCAAGCACGTCATCGTCGAGAAACCCTTCTGCGCCACCGAAGCGCAGGCGCTGGAAGTCTTCCGCGCTGCCGAGGCAGCAGGTGTCGTGGCCCTCGAGGCCATGCGTCCCCTCCACGATCCCGCCTTCCACGCCATCGAGGACGCCCTGGGCGAGATCGCCCCCATCCGCCGCGCCTCATTGCGCTTTGGCAAGTATTCCTCGCGCTACAACGAGATTCTCGCGGGACGCGCCACCAATATCTTCGACTGCAATATGGCATCGGGTTCCCTCATGGACATTGGCGTCTACGCCGTCGAGCCCATGGTCGAGATTTTCGGCATGCCTTCCGGCCTTACGAGCATGACTACTCTGCTCGACCCCACCACGCGACAGCTCACGCACGGCCCCATCGACGGCTGCGGTTCCATCCTCGCCAGCTATGGCGGAGGCCGCATCTCCGTCGAGCTCGCGCACTCCAAAATTACGAATGACCTGCTGCCCTCGCAGATCGAAGGCGAGCGTGGCACTATCCAGATCGACCATCTGTCCACGCCCCGCAACGTCCGCATCGACTATCGCGGCGATGTCGTACGCGGCTCGGCGACCGAGGCACCGCGCGAACAGGGCGACAACGGCCGCGTGCTCGACCTACCCAAATCGAGCAACACTATGGAATACGAACTCACAGACTTTATCACCGCCATCGGCGGCATCGATAACGTTAAGGAAGAGATTTGGGAGACCCCGGCAGGACGCCACGAGCTTGGCCACTACCGCGATGTCACGCTCGTCTCACTGCGCATCATGGATGCCGTGCGCCAGCAGGCCGGCATAACCTTCCCGGCCGACGCAGGCAAGCAGGCATAGCGATGGGCCTCTTCGATACGTTCTTCTCCAGCGTCACCGGCGGCAGTCGAGAGCCTCAAAAACCATCAAACGTCGAGCTCGAGCTGCGCCGCAGGCTTACCGTGCTCGCAAGCGACGAGGCCACTCAAGACACTCCCCTGCGCTATTTCCTGCGCTGGGTGGGGCAAGTCCAAGGCGTTGGTTTTCGCTTTACCAACACCAACCTCGCGCAGGCACGCGCACTCACCGGCTGGGTGCGTAACATGGAAGACGGCTCAGTCGAGATGGAGATACAGGGGGCTCCGGCAAATATCCTATCTCATCTCGAGGCGCTTCATGCCTCCTACGAGCGCATGGGTACGCGTTTTCGCCTCGTAGACGCCCAGGCCCGAGCCCCACTTGCCAATGAAGACGGTTTCACGCCTCGTTATTAGTATTGTGTGCTAAATACGGTATCATTTACCTACGACCGTTGATAGAAAAGAGGCGAGGCGCATGGCGGTGCAAAGAAGGAATACCAGGCAGCGAAAGCTGGTTCTTGACGCCGTGCGCCAAAGCTATAACCATCCCACCGCCGACGAAATCTACAACGTCGTGCGCGCACAGGATGACAAAATCAGCCGCGGTACGGTCTACCGCAATCTCAATCTCTTGGCCGACGCAGGCGAAATTCTCTCCATCAAGACGCCGGGCGGCAGCCGCTTCGATCGCACGATCGAGCCGCATGCGCATATCATCTGCACCTCGTGCAGCCGCGTCATCGACGTACCGCTCCCCTTCGATGCCCAGCTCGACGCCAAGGCGTCCGAGCAAATCGGCTGGCACGTCACGTCGCACTACACCATCTTCGAGGGTCTCTGCCCCGACTGCCGGTAGATGTTCGGGACATGCCTTAAAATCCACCTTTCCGCGCTTTGCAGCAAAAAATAGATTTCTAGGCATGTCCCAAATATCTACTCAGCGAGCAAGCGATGCAATTCCTCTTCGACCGTGCGCACGCAACGGACGCGGTCGTTGATGTCACGCATGGTGGGGTTGCAGTTCTCCATCAGATAGGGATGGCCCACGACGTTGAGCATGTCGCGATCGTTTTCGTTATCGCCAAACGCCATCATCTCATCGGGCGAAATACCCAGGGCACGACCGTAATCGGCAAGCGCGGAGCCCTTGCCCGAACCGAAACCGATAAAGTCCGTCCATTCGGTTCCCGACGTCATCACGTCAACACGGTCGCTAAAGAGGCGCTCGAAATACTCCAGGGCCGCCGGCTGATCCACCTCGGGCGTCTGGAAGGCAATCTTAATGACGTCCTCGTCGATGTCCTCGGGACGGTCGACCACCGCCACATCGCAGTGGACCTCATAGCGCAAATGATCGACGAACGCATCGTTGCCGCTCATGGTGTAGAGGTGTCCCTCACACGAAAGGGTCACGTCAGCATGGGGATATGCAACCACGGCATTCGCGATATCCATAGCAAGGCTACGCTCCATGGAACGTTTGACAACGGCACGTCCCTCGCTCATCACCAGGGCTCCGTTTTCGCATACATAGGCGAGCTCATCGGCCACCGGGGCAAACAGATAGCGCAAGCTCGCATATTGACGGCCGCTCGCCGGCATAAACACGATACCGCGACGATGCAGCTCATCGATGAGCTCAAAGGCCTCGGAACGCGGCTCGCGCTCCCCCGGATGCAGCAACGTGCCGTCCAAATCGCATGCAATCAGCTTGATTCCTTCAAGACCCATATGTTCCCCCACAGCACCTCATCAACAGAAAGGCGGACTTTGAATAGTTGTCTCTCAAAGTCCGCCTTACTTATACGCACGTTAACCGCGCGCCTTCTTTACGATCGTAAAGTCTGGAGCCATACTCACAACGGCATCCGCCGCACTCGACGCAAAGCGCCGGTCCGAATCGAGTTCACGGGTAATCGTCGAGAGCCGAACGCCCTCGACGCCCCGGAGCATGCGGCCCAAAACAGGCTGCACCGGCGTATACATGCGCACGGTATACTCGTCCGAATCGCCTCGAAAAAGCGGCGCATGCATATTGCCGATCTCCCAGCACGCATGCGCGAGCGCAATCGGGTCCATGCGGTCAACTTCGACCAAATAAACCTCGGCGCTGCGCAGGCGCACGACAACCGCCACGGGTACCGCACCCGTGTGGTCGACGGCGAGCACGTCGCCGTCGACAAGACGACCGCCGTCGGCAGTATCCAGCCGGACATCGACCGTGCGCCCCAGCTCCGTCACGCCCACAAACGCGCGCGTATCAGCCTGGTCCCAATCGAGCAGCAGCTCGTCAACTTCAAAGACGCCGCCCGGCTTCCGGCGAAGCAGGAGTTCATAGGACGGATCGTTGAGATTTCCCAAGCATGTCGTCGAAACCAAGCGTTCAGGCATACTCTAACCCTCGACCTCGACGAGCTCGATATCAAAGTTGAGGTCCTTGCCGGCCAGCTCGTGGTTGGCGTCGAGCGTCACAGCCTCGGGCGTTACGTCGATGACCACGGCGGGAACGGGCATACCGCTCGGCGTGGACAGGAAAAGCTTCATGCCCTTCTCGATCTGCTCGATGTTGGGAACCTGTTCGGCCGGGAAGGTAATAACCATCTCGGGATTGTGCTCGCCGTAGGCATCGGCAGCAGGAATGTGCACGGTCTTCTTCTCGCCCACCTGCATGTCGACAACAGCGGCGTCGAAGCCCTTGATCATCTGACCGGCGCCGCAGGTGAACTCCAGCGGCTCGCCGCGATCGTAGGAGCTATCGAACTGCGTGCCGTCATCGAGCGTGCCGCGATAATGGGTCTTGACCTTCTTGCCCTGGTTGGACATGGTAACCTCCGTGATAAGGGCGGCGCACAACGCGGGCCGCCGTGAACATATGGCGCTAACTATACCCTAGTCATACAATTCAATGACAGTTTGCAAAGAAACGCTGCAACCGGAGGAACCATGGCATATCCCGTATTTGACCTACACTGCGACACCGCCGACCGAATCGGCTGGGCCACGCTCGATCTCGACCTGCGCTTTACCGCCGGCACCGACGGTTATTTCCCCGGCGACGAAACGCATCCGCAAGATTTCGACCTCATCGAGGGTAACGCCTGTGCCATCTCGCTCGCAAAGATCGGCAACACGCCGTGGGCACAGTGCTTCGCCACGTTTGTCCCCGACGAGATTCCCACCGCCCACGCCGCGCGCTTCCAGGCGCAAATCATGGCGCATATGAGCGGCCAGGCAATGCTCAACCACGACCGCATGGTCAACGTGCGCAGCGCCACAGACATTCGCCCCGCGCTCAAGGACGGCAAGGTCGCTTGCATCCACACCATCGAAAACGCCACGTTCTTTGCCGAGGACCCCGCGCTGATCGAAGTGCTCAAGAGCTTGGGCGTGCTTATGTCGTCACTCAGCTGGAATGCGCAGGGGCCGCTCGCGAGCGGCCACGACACCCACGCCGGCCTCACCGCCGCCGGCATCGAGGCGCTTACGCAGATGGAGCACGCTGGCATGGTGCTCGACGTCTCCCACCTCAACGATGAGTGCTTTGACGAGGTCGCCGCCCGCGCCACGCGTCCCTTCGTCGCCAGCCACTCCAACTCCCGCACCGTCTGCGGCGTCAAGCGCAACCTCACCGACGACCAGTTCCGCACCATTCGCGACATGGGCGGTATCGTCGGCCTCAACTACTGCAGCGAGTTCCTTTCCAACGACGCAACCGACAAGACCGCCGCAGACGTCACCTTCGACCAGCTGGCGGCACATATCGAGCACTGGCTCGACCTGGGCGGCGAGGACGTCATCGCGCTCGGCGGCGACTGGGACGGCGCCACGGTGCCCGCTTTCCTCTCCGATGCCAGCAAGATGCCCGAGTTCCAGAACATGCTCTCCAAGCACTTTGGCAAGACCGTGATGCAAAAGCTCTGCAGCGACAACGCGCTTGCCTTCTTTGAGCGTTATTAATTTCACATCCCTTGAGCGGGCCGGCATGCCGAACGGTCGACATGCCGGCCCGTCCCCAATCTGAAGGACCGCTTTTGACGCAGCAATTTACGATTACCGTATCCCGACCGGATGGCACATCCATCCCCGTCGTCGTTACCAAAAAGCGCGTCAAGAACTTCAACCTACGCGTCACATCGAGCGGTGAGGTCCACGCCAGTGCACCGCTCGGCGCCAGCCGCGAGCGTATCGAAGCGTTTGTGAAGCGCAACAGCGCCTGGATTATCAGCCGGCTTGCCCAGCGCGAGCAACGTCAGGCGACGGCGCGAGAGCCGCTCAGCCCCTCGTCCATCATTGCACTTTGGGGCAAGCCCATCACGGTACAAGATGCGCTCGATCACAACTTTAAGTCACCCGCACCGCGGCCCAAGCAGGCCACCTTCGCAAGTTTTATAGGTGTCGACAAATCGAACGAACGCCCACAGGCCAAGCGGCGCGCAAACCTCGACGGCCTGACGTCCGATGAGCTCCAGACCCGCATCGACCAACTCTATGCATCCGAGGTCACCACGGCGCTGCGCGATATGGTACGCGCGTACGAAATCGCAATGGGTGTCGCCGTTTCCCGCGTTTCCGTACGTAGCATGAAAACGCGTTGGGGCTCATGCACGCCCAAATCCGGTGCCGTTCGCATCGCACGCGAACTTGCCGCCTATCCCATCGAGTGTCTCGGCATGGTTGTCGCCCACGAGCTCGTCCACCTGCTCGAGCCAAGCCACAATCAGCGGTTTCACGCCCTGCTCGACACGTACTGTCCCAACAATAGAGCTCTATCGCAGCGGCTCAAGCAGCCGCCCATAGAGACGTATTAGAACCGGTTAGCGCACGCGCTCGATCTCGACGCCGCAGCTTGCCAGGGGAAGACCGACGGGAGCCCAAGGCTTATCGAGCTTAACACGCACGCCAAGCAGCAAGGGGTAACGACGCAGCAGCATCTGGGCCACACCCTCGGCTGCCGCCTCGATGAGTTTAAACGTATGCTCGCGCAGATAGCCATCGACATCGTGGCACACCGAGCCGTAGTCAATCGAAGCGTCCAGGTTATCGTGCTCCCCCGCTGCACGCAGGTCGGCATAGAGCACCAAGGACACGATGAACTTCTGGCCCAGCGCATTCTCTTCGGGATACACGCCGTGGTTGGCAAAGACCTCGAGACCGTCGATAGTAATGCGGTCAGCATGGCGCAGATCGTCATAACTCACGTGGGGCACCGCCGTTGCGGTGGATATTTCGCCCCTTCCACGGCGGGCGAGCTCGGCGCCTTCAGTCTTGGTTGCATTCTCGGGCAGTTTCTTGTTGCTCATCGCGATCGTCTCCTTCGTTTAGAACCCCGACCGCGCAAACTAACTACACGCGAATCGACAGGTTCTTTTTATCATCGCTCCAGTTGCAAGCATTGCGCGCGGGGCATGCAAAGCAGGCGCGCGACGCTTTGTCGGCTGCATAGAGCAGACGCTCAAGCGGTTGGCTGTTCACACGCAGCTTTCGATGGCCCAGAATGGCCGTCTTAATGGCTGCGGCATCGGCCGGCTCAAACGCCACATCATCGGGCATGCCGCCGAGAATCGCATCAGCGACGCGTTCGCTTGCAACATCATGGGATATACCCGATTCATACTGTTCATCTTTGCCGATATCGTGAAGAAGTGCCGTGGCGTAGATGACCTCACGGTCAAATTCGAGCTGTTCCTCGAGATTCTTGATCCACATAATGCGAGCGACATCGAGAAGATGGTCAATACCGTGGCGGCAGAAGATGCGCCCCGATTCCAACTGTGCAATGTTACCCAGGTGCCGCCGGAACAGCCCGTTGGCGCAAATGTAATCAATGCGAGGCATGGCACCAAAGGGAGCCAAGCCCGAAGCCATAAAGCCGCGACGCGACGTCCCCTCATCGGTCTTCGATGTAAAGTCGTTGACGACCCTCATGCTAACGGCCCAGCATCCTAAAGAACCGCTCCTCGAGCGCGGGATCAGTCTCAAAGACGCCGCGGCGAGCGAGCGTCACGGTCTTGGTGCCGGGCTTTTGCACGCCGCGCATGGTCATGCACATATGCTCAGCCTCCATGAGCACAATCGCTCCCTGGGGAGCAAGATAATCCATGAGAGCGTCGGCAACCTGCGCACACAGCTGCTCCTGCAGCTGCAGACGACGGGCGTAGACCTCAACCGTGCGGGCAAGCTTAGAGAGCCCTGCGACACGGCCGTTGGGGATATAACCAATGGCGGCCTTGCCATAAAACGGCAGCAGATGGTGCTCGCACAGCGAGTAAAACGTAATGTCGCGCTCAATAACCAAGTCGTTCGAAGCGACGGCAAAGGTTTTGGACAGGTGCTCCTCGGCACTCTGATCCATACCGCCGGCGATCTCACCATACATACGGGCAACGCGCGCCGGGGTCTCCAGCAGGCCCTCACGAGTTGGGTCCTCGCCTATGCCCTCAAGCAACAGCTTAATGGCGGCCTCGACTTTTTCCTGATCGACCATCTGGGCCTCACTTTTCCGATTTTGCGTTCGCGCTATGGTACCACGCCCTTTGGCATCGGCCACAAGCTACATAGTATGGGTCGAATAGACCGGATCGTCCCGCCAAAGCTCCACAGCGTCGCAAAGCGCAACGCCCTCGCGCACAGCACGGGCGCGCGTGGCGTTCATATCAATCACGCGCTGATTGCTCGAGCCCCTAAAGCGCAACGAGATATCGTACAAATCCTGAACGAACGGGCCGTCCACCAACATGTCGAGGCAGGCCAGGATACGGTTCGTCACCTCGGTATGATGACGGCCACCCGGCATAAGCTCCTCGAGCACGTCGCCGGTAAAGCACCAAATGGTCTTTTCCGACCCCGCAGGATAGGCCGCACGCACGCGTTCGATAAAGTCAACAAGCCCCGCCTGATTCTCGGGCTCCATGGGCTCGCCACCCAGAATCGTCAGGCCATCGATAAAGGGATGATCGAGACTCTCGATAATTTTGTCCTCAACGGCGCGATCGAACGGCTCGCCCGCAGCAAAGTCCCACGCGACGGAGTTAAAGCAATTCTTGCACCCGCGACGGCACCCGCTCACAAACAGAGAAGTACGAACGCCTTCCCCATCAGCAATGTCGAAATACTTAATGTTCGCGTAGTTCATAGGTAACTCTCCCGGGAGGCCGGGACATATCATCCCGTCCTCAAACATTCTCGGCCTTCGGCCTGCGAAACTGCGGGCGGGACGATATGTCCCGGCCGCATGCAAAGGGTAACTCAATGAACGAAGCGAACATCGAGTATAGGGTTCGAGGTCCAATAAAAACTTTGTTGCAGCTCAACCGCCATCGCAAGCAAAGCGTTGTTGCAAGTCAACTCATTTCCGCTTAGAACTTCGAGGAGTGAGCAGACCGCATGCCGCATCTCAGCTACGTCAACTTGGCTGAGCCGGGAGGGCCGCTTGGGCTTTTGCTCGATATGAGTTCCGCACGCAAAGAAGGCCACTTAATGTCGCCTTCGTCTTGCGCAGGACTGTCCGAAATAGCGAGCAAATGCCCAAGCGGCCCTCCCGGCTCAGCCCCGGAGCGGTATTAGAGATGCAGCACGCGGTCGCGGATCTCCTCGGTTCGGCCCTGGTTCCAGAATTGAGTACCGATGTAGCCGCACGTACGACGGGCGACGTTCATCTTCTCCTGATCGCGGTTGCCGCAATTGGGGCACTCCCACACCAGCTTGCCGTCATCCTCGACAATCTTGATCTCACCGTCGTAGCCGCACACCTGGCAGTAGTCGCTCTTGGTGTTGAGCTCGGCGTACATGATGTTGTCGTAGATGTACTGCATCACGCGAATGACAGCCTTGAGGTTGTCCTGCATGTTGGGAACCTCGACGTAGGAGATGGCACCGCCCGGCGAAAGCTGCTGGAACATACCCTCGAACTTGAGCTTGTCGAATGCGTCGATCTCCTCGGACACGTGGACGTGGTAGCTGTTGGTGATGTAGCCCTTGTCCGTCACGCCCGGGATGATGCCAAAACGACGCTGCAGGCACTTGGCGAACTTGTAGGTCGTCGACTCAAGCGGGGTACCGTACAGCGAGAAGTCAATATCGCTTTCGGCCTTCCACTCGGCGCACTTGTCGTTCATGCGCTGCATGACGGCCATGGCAAAGGGCGTGCCCTCCTTCTCGGTGTGGCTGTGGCCCGTCATGTACTTAACGCACTCATACAGGCCGGCATAACCCAGACTAATGGTGGAGTAACCGCCCACGAGCAGCTTGTCGATCGTCTCGCCCTTCTTCAGACGGGCGAGAGCACCGTACTGCCAAAGAATCGGTGCGGCGTCAGAAAGCGTGCCCATCAGACGCTCATGGCGGCACAGCAGGGCGCGGTGGCACAGCTCAAGGCGCTCGTCGAAGATCTTCCAGAACTTGTCCATGTCCTGATGCGAGCTCAGGGCGACATCGGGCAGGTTGATGGTCACAACGCCCTGGTTAAAGCGACCGTAGTACTTGGGCTTGTTTGGGTCATAGTTCAGCGCGTTGGCCACGTTGTTAAATCCGTTACCGGAGCGGTCGGGCGTCAGGAAGCTGCGACAACCCATGCAGGTATAGCAGTCGCCGTTGCCCGCGGTCTCGCCCTTCGACAGCTTGAGCTCGCGCATCTTCTTCTCGGAGATGTAGTCGGGAACCATGCGCTTGGCGGTGCACTTGGCAGCCAGCTGGGTCAGGTAGAAGTACGGGGAATCCTCGTGAACGTTATCGTCCTCGAGTACATAGATAAGCTTGGGGAATGCCGGGGTAATCCAAACGCCGGCCTCGTTCTTAACGCCCTCGTAGCGCTGGCGAAGCGTCTCCTCCACGATCATGGCAAGGTCGTGCTTCTCCTGAGGCGTACGGGCCTCGTTAAGATACATAAAGACCGTCACGAACGGCGCCTGGCCGTTGGTGGTCATAAGGGTCACGACCTGATACTGAATCGTCTGAACGCCGCGACGGATCTCGTCACGCAGGCGGTCCTCAACAACCTCGCGGACCTTTTCGGGAGATGCGGAAACGCCGAGCTCCTCGAGCTCGCGGGCGACCTCGCCGCGAATCTTTTGACGGCTCACCTCGACGAACGGGGCAAGATGGGTCAGCGAAATCGACTGGCCACCGTACTGGGAGGAAGCAACCTGGGCGATGATCTGCGTCGCGATGTTGCAGGCGGTCGAGAAGCTGTGCGGCTTCTCAATCAGCGTACCCGAGATAACAGTACCGTTCTGGAGCATATCCTCCAGGTTCACCAGGTCGCAGTTATGCATGTGCTGGGCAAAGTAATCCGAATCGTGGAAATGGATCAGGCCCTCATTATGGGCATCCACAATCTCCTGGGGCAGCAGCACGCGCTGGGTCAGGTCCTTGGAGATCTCGCCGGCCATGTAGTCACGCTGAACGGAATTGACGGTCGGGTTCTTGTTGGAGTTCTCCTGCTTGACCTCTTCGTTATTGCACTCAATCAACGACAGGATCTTGTCATCGGTCGTGTTCTTCTGGCGCTTCAGGCTCTGAACATAGCGATAGATGATGTAATGGCGAGCGACCTCGTAGCAGTCGAGACGCATGATCTCGTCCTCGACCAGATCCTGGATCTCCTCGACCGACACGGTGTGACCCGCGTTCTCGCATGCCTCGGCGACGTTTTGTGCCGCATAAACCACCTGGCGGTCGGTAAGACGAGAGCTCTCCTCGACCTCCAAGTTTGCGGCGCGGATGGCATTGACGATCTTATCGATGTCAAAGACAACCTCGGTGCCGCTGCGCTTGATGATCTTCATCCTCTTGCCTCTTTCGCTTCGTAGCCTCATCGCGCTTCAGAGCCAAACGATACCCGGCAGGGCTTGCCCCTGTCTTGCGGCGCCGTCGCGCAATCTGTGTTCTCGATAAACCATAAGCCTCCATGCGGACATTCCCTGGAGCCGATCAAGCGGCTCAAGGACACGTTCAAAAGAGGCAGTTAAGGTCTTCGTTCTCTGTCCGTCATCTATCATACGACAAAGAGGCATCTATATCCTGTATTCTTTTTTTAGGTCAAACACAACATATAGTGTTTCGGCAGGTCAAAGCAATTAGTCATTTTGCAGACGCATTAAAAATGAGGGGTTCTTGGCAAGTCGGTAAAACGTTACCAACACGGCTACCTGCATGGCAGTTATAAAACCCCCTTAGTCAAGCCGCTGACAAATCCTACCAAAACCAAGCCGCTCACGCCAAAAGAATCCAAAAGATTGTGCTTGACCAACATGTTGCGGTCACGATCGGCCAGGACGTATGCAATCTGCCGGCACCTCTATGGGATGCGAAGACCATCGCGTACAGACCTTGGATCAATATTTGGTGGCTTATTTGGCGGCGTGCTTGGTGGTAAAACAAAACAGCCCAGAGGACATAGCCTCTGAGCTGCGAACATTTGGTGGGCGTTAGAAGATTTGAACTTCTGACCTCTTCCGTGTCAGCGCCCTGCTGCTCCGCCAACAGGCATTTCCCAGTGAATCAATCTTCACACTCCATGCATCCAGAGCGTCCGATTAGTCCATCCATCTCGGCTTTTCCGATTCTCTATGATTCCAGACAGGCCGTCCGTTACGGTGAGTCCAAACCTATTTTGGACAGCGTTTGGACAGCAGACATCATTCATTTGGACAGACATTCGGGAGCTGGTCTCAATGGCAACTTACTCGAAAGGAAGCCTGCGCGAGCGAAGCAAGGGGCACTGGCAGGCACGCTTCTGCCGGACCGACAGAAGCGGCTCGAGCATCGTAACCAGATCGTTCGAAGCGACCTCTCGCCGAGCCGCGACCCTCATCATGGAGGACATCAGAAGGGAGCTGATCGAGCAGGACGGCGACGGCGCCTCAAGTCGCGAGCTCATTGCGTACATGTTGGATTACGTTGACGAGCGCGAGCGCTCCCAGCAGATAGAGGCGAGCACCGCGACCAACTATCGCAGCTCCATCAAGCATCTCGCGCGCTATCTCGGGGGCTACTCAGTCGAAGAGATAACGCCGGAGAACGTCATGGACGTGCAGGCAGCCCTGCTCGCGGACGGCCTCGTCGCCGATACCGTTGCAAAGGACCATCGCTTCTTCAAACAGGTGATGGACTACGCCTGCGAGATGGGCCATATCCATCGCAGCCCCTTCAACAAGGCGACCAAGCCGCCGAAGCGTCGGAAGCCTCGTCCGAACGCGCTCGACGAGAGGAGCCGTTCGATGCTTTTATCCGTCCTGGACGCGTCCCCCACGACCAAGCAGAGCGTTGCGGCGCGCCTCGGGCTGCTCGCCGGACTCAGAAGGGAGGAGGTCGCTGGCCTCAGGTGGGGCGACGTTGACCTCGTTGCCAACAGAATCAGAGTCGGTCGCGCCGTCGGGGTGTCGAACGGGAGACCCTATCTCAAGGGCACGAAGACCGAGGCAGGCGAACGGGAGGTCGTCCTCGAGAAGGGGCTCGCCGATACTCTGCGCTCCCTCAGGAGCTCTCTCGGGGTAAGCGCGCGGGAGGACCGCTATGTCCTCGGAGACGGAGACTCGTTCTACACGCCCGACCGCATCACGAAGGACTTCACGTCGCTCGCCAAGGCGATGAACCTCATCGGAGCGGCTGGAAAGCGAGCCACGTTCCACGACCTCCGCGACACGTTCGCCACGCACCTTATCTCCCAAGGGGTGAACGTGAAGACTGTCTCCTATCTTCTCGGTCACGCAAATGCGGCAATGACCCTCAACGTCTATACGTCCAACACGCCCGCCGGGATGGAGTCGGCGGCGGAAGCGCTCGAGGGGCTCGCCGGATAAGAAAGGGCGCAGCCCGCTATTGAGCTGCGCCCCACTCAATCGGTACGACATCCTGCCGCTATGCCCGCGTCGCGGCCATGCGGCACGCCTCTGAGCACGTGGTAGCCGTCGGAATCTTGAATCGGCTCGGCTTCTCCTCCCCGAGGAGGACGAGCTTCCTCGACCTGCTCCTCGCCATGTAGAGGCTTCCGCACACGGAGCAGACCTGCCAAACCGGGTCGTCCTCCGCCCCTTTTCGCCTGGTCTCAGGATTCTTCCTGCGGGCGAGGTCAAGGTTCTCGACGATCTGCTCGGCTATCGCCCTTTGGAGCGTCATCCTGTCCGCAGAGCCGCCGAAGTACGCCCCTCCGTCCTCGAGGCCGTCCACGCGCAGGGACTCCTTTGAAACGAGGCGGTGACCGTAGGTCCCCCAGCAGTTCGTAAGGCAGGCCTCGAGGAATATCGCGAGGTCCCCCTGAAGCCCATCCCACGCCTGCCACAGCGGACGCCTCTCGAGAAGGGCCAGTGTCTCGGGGTCGTCCCCGCTGCGCTCCAACGCCTTGTGCACGATTTCGTCTACGCGCTTTGCCTCGGAATCGTTCAGGATGCCGTCCGGCATGCCCGGCCTTGAGTCGGGTTCCTCGAAGGTAGGGAGGTATTCCCAGCTTACCGCGCAAAACGCCTTGATGAGGTTGGGTCGGCCCTTGATGAACAGGTCGAAGAGCCTCTCGACCCGGCGAATGTCCAGCTGCATTCCGCCGACGCGTCTGGCTGCGCGCTCGATTTTCTCAGTCTCCCCCTTCCTCACGCCCTCAAGCGACCCCGGCTTGAGGGCGCTCACGTAGCGATGACGCTGGAGTCCGGTGATATGGCGCTCGCTGGCCGTATCGTCGATGTAGGAAAACCCCTGTAATACCACGGACGCCATCTGCAGCAGATAGAGCACCGCCCGCGTTTCCTCCAACGATATGAGGCACGGAGGCGCCTCCCAGAACCCGGCATCGTGATGCCTGCCCGCCGCCTCGTTCCAGGCAAGGGCCCGAAGCCGCTCTGTACCGACGAGTTTGTCATCGTCTTCGAGATAACGCACGAAGCCGCGGCAGCCCGCTCGAAGGTAGTCGGACTCGGCGCTGGCGGTCATCCCGGAGTAGAACAGCCTCTTGGCATCCCACGCGTAGTCGCACCCCGAGAAGTTTTCGGACGGGTCGAGGGGCCACCGGTCACGGGACCCCATCCTGTCCCTCATGTCTCTCACGATGCTGAACAGGCGGGCGAAGGCGCCTCCGTCGCGTCGCTCGTCCTCTGCTTGGCGCTCGGAGACGACGCTGTGGAGCAGACGACGGTACGAAAGGGGGTCCTCGATCGCAGCAAAGGTGCGGTCGATGGCGCCGGCGTAAGGGCACATCACGGGACCGTACTCCCTCAAGAACGACAGCACCTGCTCGTCGTCCGAGAAGTCGTAGTCGAGCAGGACCTTCGTGACGAAGCCTCTCGGGAGGGCGACCGCCTTCTTGAGCTCCTTGTCCCTGTCGATGCGGATCGCTCGAGGGAGTTTCGGATATCCTGCGCCTCCTTCACCCAAATCAACGATCGAGCAGTCGTACACGACCCAGTACCGCTCCTCCTCCATCAATACCACCCCTTACCTGTGTGTTCTCGATTACATATCCATATTGTACTGCAATTGAGAACAGTTGAGAATTATGACGGACAACCGGGAAAGCCGGAACGACTCGAACAAGGAGGACTATATGAGGCACAACATCGGCACATCTCCTGAGTGCGGGGGCGTGCGGGGAAGGAAGTCGTCGGACACCCGCGAGGAGTGGATCACGGCGAAACAGCTTGCCGCCGAGTACCACGTCGGGCGCTCGACCGCTTACCAGGCATTCAAGCGCCTTGACACCATCCGCATTGGCGGCTGCGTCCGCGCTCGCCGCTCCGAGGTCGAGGAGAGGCTGAGGCGCTATGGCCGCATCTAGGCGTTTGCTGCCGCCGGGCGAGTCCATCGACGCCGCCGCCCTCATGTCCATGGAGTTTAGCGTCAGCCGGGCGATCATCCCCGGCCTTCTCTACGTCGGGCTCACCATCTTGGCGTCGCGCCCCAAGGACGGGAAGTCCTTCATGTCCATCAAGCTCGGCCTCTGCCTGGCGCTCGGGGTGAGCTTCCTCGGCCTCCCGCCCGTCCAGTGCGGCGTCCTCGTCCTCGCCCTGGAGGACACCCTCGACCGAATCAAGGACCGCCTCGCGGCTCTCCCGTACGACAAGACAGACCGGCTGCACTTCGCGACGTCGTCAGACGGCCTACCCGGGGCGCTCTTCAACGAGCTCGACTCCCAGCTGGCGGCATTCCCCGACATTCGCGTCGTGGTGATAGACACCCTCCAGAAGGTCCGACACCGCGCGGGAGATGTCGGATATAACGCCGACTACGAGGACCTCGGCTTGATGAAGGAGTACGCCGACGAGCACGGCATCGCCATCCTGCTCCTGCACCACACCCGCAAGGCCGAGGCGGGGACGGAATACGACCGAATCTCCGGGACGTCGGGGATCACCGGCGTGGCGGACACGATGATGGTCCTCTCCCGCGCCGACGAGGAGACCAAACTCTTGGTCAAGGGCCGCGAGTTCGAGGAGCGCGAGTACGACCTCGCGTTCAACGGCGGGAACTGGGAGCTCGCAGACGAGGAGACTGTGCGCGAGCGCGCCATCCGGACGCTGCCCATCGCAGTCAAGCGGGTCACCGACCTCATGGGGGCCTGCGACTCCTGGAGCGGCACCTGCAAGGAGCTCCTGGAGACCATCAGCGTTCCCGATATCACCGAGCGCGCCCTGTCGCAGCAGCTCCGCGACAACGCGGACGCCCTCGGCGCAATCGGCATCTCTATCGCGTGGCGGCGGACCAACCGTGGGACCGTCGTCTCTCTGGGAAGGGCGCACGACGCAGCAAGCGGTGACGGAGTGGCGTTCTCACCCCTCCCCGGGGCGTCTGCGGACCGTCACTCCTTCACCGGAGGGGGAAGCCGATGAGTGTGTTGGACAACCTCCCCCTCACGCGGCTCAAGCTCGACGCGGCTCTGAGCGACCACCAAATGGGCGATGAGCTCGATGAGCGCGGGGTCAGGCTCCACCTGCTCGCCATAGAGAGGGAGCTCGAGCGTCTCGACCTCCGCATCTCTGCCCTTGCGCGCCGGGACGCCCCATACCAAGACAACCTCTAGGAGGAAAAGATGGGAGACAAGACCAAGGTCATGAGCCTGAGGCTCTCGGCGGGGGACTACCGGCGCCGCCGACGGCCTCGCGCTCTACAGCTCAGAGCTCGGCACGTACCTGCGGGGCGTCGTTCAACCGCTCCTCGACCAGGTCGACGAGACGCTCGAGGCGAGGAACGCCGAGCAGGAGGACCGCATCGCCCGCGTGGTCCACCGCGCCACCCGCGCCTCCATCGTCGCCGCGATAGCGGCGGTGGAGATCGAGAAGGGCACCTTCGCGGGGCTCGACGGCGTCAGCGCCGCCGACATCTACGCGACCTACGACAAGCAGGCAGGGCTGATTCAGGCGGGCTACACACTGGAGGAGGCGAGGGAGCGTGTGCGCCGCGGGAAGGAGTAGCCTTTTCGTCAACGCGCGCGTCCACCTCCCCGGCTCGAGGGGACGCGCTGCCGTCTCGGCGAGCACCATCGGCTACATCGCCACGAGGCCGGGCGCAGACGCCTCGCCAACCCCCGGGGACCTCAGGCGCGCCGAGATGGCCGAGCGCATGGCGCTGGCGGGCTACTATGCCGAGCGCCCTGGCTCGACTGCCCTCTTCGACCAGGACGGCGCCGTCCCCTTGCGCGAAGCACGGGCACGTCTCGCCACCGCGGACGGGGCGCTCTCGACGTGGGTGCTCAGCGTCCGCCGCGAGGAGGCGGGCGAGCTCCGCCTCGGCTGCAAGGAGGAGTGGCAGCGGTGGTGCCGTCGGGAGCTGACGCCCGCCCTCGCGGTCGCGATGGGGGTGCCCGAGTCGTCCGTGCGATGGATGGCGGCCGAGCACGAGAACGCCCCGAACAGCAAACACGTACACGTGGTGGCCTGGTCCTCCGACGGCTCCTTCTCGTCGGTCATGCCCAGGGGGCGGCTCGAACGGGCCCGCGAGATGATGACGGACGCCGCGCTCGAGCCCGCCGTGAGGGTCGCCCTCTCTGAGCGCGACGTGGCGCGCCGCGCGGCGATTGAGGCGGCGCAGGCGATACCCGCCGAGAGCGTGAGCGTCGAGCTGCCGCCCACGGGACGCATCTCCTACGCGCACCTGAGGCGCCGGCACCCGGAGACAGCTTCGGACCTTCTCGATGCGCTGCGCCGCGCCGACAAGCTGCACCCGCGTATGGCCGAGGCGAAGTCGCTCTACCGCGAGGCAATCGATCGCTGCGCGGAGCTCAAGGGGCTTACCGGCGACGAGCGCACCCGCTACGTCCGAGCCGCCATGGACGACCTCGACGCCCGCAGGGCGAACGCTCTGCTCCGCACCCTGGTGCCCGACCGCGCGGAGGCTTGTTAGCGTCAATCTATTTTTCACCAGTTTCGCTAAACAGGCGCGCCGTTCGCGC
>URFE01000016.1:0-25183 GCA_900546965.1 uncultured Collinsella sp. | reverse complement strand
TCTACACCTATTAAGTCGTCGGCAGCGTCAGATGTGTATAAGAGACAGGCCCCGAGCTGTCCTGCGCGTGGACGGTCGAGATCCCGTCCGCGACCCGCTCACAGATGGAGCTGCTCGCCGCGGCGCTGCGCGAGCGCGGCATCACCGGCACCATCAAGTGCAAGGGGGTGCGCTAGATGGCCGACGAGGAGATGGCGCTCTCCCAGGCGATAGCCAAGGTGCAGCGCTCCGTGACCGTCCCCAAGGCGCGCTACAACGCGTTCGGGAAGTTCAGCTACCGCTCGTTCGAGGACATCGTCGCTGCGCTCAAGGAGCCCTGCAAGGAGGCGGGCGTGGCGTTCACGCTCCAGGACGGCATCTGCAAGGTGGGCGAGCGCTACTACGTCGAGGCGACGTGCACGCTGTTCTTCGAGGACGGGCACGGCGAGACGAAGGAGTTCAAGGCCTACGCCCGCGAGGCGGAGCACAAGAGCGGTTCCGACGACGCGCAGGTGACCGGGATGGCGTCGAGCTACGCGCGCAAGTACGCGCTCTGCGGCCTGTTCGCCATCGACGGGCAGAGCGACCCGGACGCGCTGTCGGACAAGCCCGAGAAGGAACCACCCGAGAGCGGCGGCTTCACGGCGAAGTGCAAGGCCTGCGGCACGGCCTACACCTTCGAGTCGAAAGAGCAGTACGAGGAGTTCAAGAAGCACCCCGGCTGCTGCGCCACGCCTACGTGGCGCGTCCTGTAGGCCATGCAGGACATGTACGCGCAGCGCGAGGAGCTGTTCGGGCGCCTCATGGCGGAGCTGGACACGCTCAGGCGGACGGGCCAGCAGTACGCCGAGAACGAGGCCGACTACCGCAAGGCCCTGCGCATCGCCATCCTCGAGGAGCGCTCCAAGGGCACGCCGGTGACCATCATCGGCGACCTGTGCCGGGGGCGCGAGGAGATAGCCGAGAAGAAGCAGCTGCGCGACTGCGCGGAGGCTCTCTACAAGGCATCGAGCGAGGCGATCATGGCCCTCAAGCTGCGAATCAAGACAGTGGACGCCGACATCCAGAGGACATGGACGAGCGGCGGAGAGGAGACATACAGATGAGCATCAACAGGGCAATCGTCTCTGGCAACCTGACCCGAGACCCCGAGCTGCGCGCCACGCCGGGCGGCACGCAGGTGCTGGGCTTCGGCGTGGCCGTCAACGACCGCCGCCGCAACCAGCAGACCGGCGAGTGGGAGGACTACCCCAACTTCATCGACTGCACCATGTTCGGCAATCGCGCCGAGGCGCTCTCGCGCATCCTGCGCAAGGGCATGAAGGTCGCCATCGAGGGGAAGCTGCGCTACAGCTCCTGGGAGGACAAGAACGGGGGCGGCAGGCGCTCGAAGGTCGAGATCATCCCCGACGAGGTCGTGCTCATGAGCCAGAACCACAACGGTCAGCAGGCTCCGCAGTATGCGCCGCAGGGCTACCAGCAGCAGGCGTGCCCGCCGCAGCCAACCCCGCAGGCGTACGCCCCGCAGCCGGCGCCGCAGCAGCCCGCGCCGCAATGGAACGCCCAGCAGGCCTACCAGCAGGCCCCGCAGCGGCCCCAGCAGGCACCGCAGGCCGCGCCGCAGCCGGCGCCCGCCCAGCAGCAGCTGGACGTGTACGACGAGGACATCCCGTTCTGATGGGGCGCGTACCCGACATCTTCCGCGACCACTGGGAGGCGGCCCTTTTCGCCGCCTCCTTCTCCGCGGGTTTCCTGTTCTTCTCTTCGCTTCTATGGGGGTGGTTCTGATGGCATTCACCGTGTTCGACAGCTTCGCCGAGGTATACGACGACTTCGACGAGAGCGACCCCGAGGACATGCGCGACCGCGCGGTGCTCGCCGACGCGATCATGATGTACGGCCTGCACGGAGTCGAACCCGACCTCCCGAAGCACCTGCGCCGCGTGTTCAAGGCCATGAAGAACGCCATCGACAACTCCAAGGACGCGCGCGGCAGGGGCGGCAAGGGCGGCCGCCCGCGCAAGAAACCAGTTTCCGACAAACCCGAAACGCAGGTTTCCGAAAGTGAAAACCTAGGTTTTTCAAACGGGAAACCAGTTTCCGACAAACCCGAAACGCAGGTTTCCGAAAGTGAAAACCCTAACCTAACCTGTCCTGTCCTGTCCTGTCCTGAACTGGATTGTGCTGAGCTGTCCTGTGATGGGGGCATCGCCCCCGCCGCGCCGCCCGAGTTCGAGCCGCCGACCCTCGATGAGGCCCGCGGTTACTTCGGCGCCAACTGCCTGAGCGGCGACCCGGACGCCTTCTGGGCCTACTTCGAGTCTCAGGGCTGGGTCAAGGGCAACGGCCAGCCGGTGAGCAACTGGGGCGCCCTTGCGCTCGACTGGTCCAGGCGCCAGAAGCGCATCGACGCCGACGACCGGGCGAGGGGCAAGCCCACCGCCTCGGAGGTCGAGGCCGCGACGTTCAGGCCGACCAGGACGCCCGAGGAGGCGCTGGCCGAGCAGGAGCGCCGGTGGGCGTCCGAGCACCCGGGCATCGACCCGGCCAAGGTCGAGGCCCCGCGGGGTACGACCGCGAGCAGGGACCGGTTCGGGCTGTACCAGGACGCGCAGAGGCTGCTGGCCGCCCGCGCCGCGTGCGAGAGGAGACTCTCATGATCCTCGACGCGGGCCTGCTGAGGGGATGGCCGAAGGAGCGCGCCGAGCTGTACGGCAAGCCCCACCTCGGGGCGAGGTACACGCACGACACGGCATATGAGGCGACGCAGGCCCGGTGCGCGGTGTGCGGAAGGCGCGCCTCCAACTGCCACCACGTCGCCCGCAGGTCGTGGGGGAAGACGTTCAGGCTCGTCACGCCCAACGGGGTGTGGGAGCTGCGCAGCCCGCTGTTCGCCCTGTGCGGCTCCGGCACGACCGGGTGCCACGGGAAGTTCCACGACGGCGGCCTCAGGGCCGAGTGGGTATGGCGCACCGTGGCGGCCGAGGAGGCATGGTGGTCCGGCACGCTGCTCAGGGAGTACCCGCCGCACAGCCCCGACCTCTACATGTTCGGCTACTGGGCCATCACCGACCGTTACGGAAACGAGATCATCCGAGAGGTGAAATGACGATGGAGATCACCAACTGCGAGCAGTACGTGCTCGCCGAGCTCGACTACGAGCAGCGCCGCAACGAGCGCCTCGTGGCCGAGAACAATAAGCTGGCCAAGCAGCTCGACGCCATGACCAAGAGGGCTAACGGCTACCGACAGATCATCAACCGGCCCAAGACGCCCATTGAGGAACTGGCCGACGAGGTCATGCGCGAGGAGATGCTGACCCGCTTCACCTACGCCGAGGTCACGGACGTCAAGAGCGCGTTCAGCGGAAGGCTGCTCGGCTTCGACGAATGGTGCCACGATGCGATGCGATATGTGGCGCTGGCGGACGACGTCGGCGAGGAGGAGTTCACCCGGTTCATGCGCCGGGACCTCAAGAGGATCTACGACAAGAAGGTGGCCAAGCGTGCCGAGTAGAGGCCGCCGCGCCCGGCAAGGGCGAAGGGACAGGCCGATGAATGACGAGAAGAAGACCGGCGAGACGTTTGAAGCGCCATACCCCGGGACGCTTAGCTGGGCGGCGACGCGGTTGCTGGAGGCAATCGGCGATGCCGCGAAGGCCGTCGCCGAGATGCTGTGGGAGAGCATCTCCCACGTGTTCCGAGACGCCCGCCGTCTCATGAGGAAGCTCGCGAAGGCGCTCGACCCGAAGTGGCGGCGCCGCCGCCGTCGCGCACTCGCCCGCTCGCGCCGCAACAACCTGTACCTGAAGAGCATCGGGAGGTGCCGGTGATGAGCGGCAAGTACAGGAAGGAGCAGGGGAATGGCTAGGAACGTCTACGGCGGCTACTGCCGCGAGTGCGGCAGGTGGACGCCTCCCGGGTTCGGGCACTTCGAGCGCTACCGCGGCGGCTGGCGCGTCCACTGCGTCGAGTGCGCGAGCGGGCGGAAGCTGCCGCCCGAGGGAGACCAGGCGGCGCAGGACATGCGGCGCCACGTCAGGAACATGGTGAACGACGGAAGGTACGGAAAGAGGGGATACAGATGACGGGGAACGAGAGACCGGACATCTATGCGGACGGACTCCGGGAGGAGCGCTGCGAGAACTGCCTGCACTGCTGCGCGACGGTGCTGCGCACCGTCCACGGCGTGGAGCGCACGGAGTACGAGTGCGAGCGGCGCCCGGAGTTCGTTCACAGGACGCAGGCGGAGGCCGTATGCAACTACTGGGAGGCGCGATGAGCGGATGGGACGAGTTCGGCCGCGAGCAAGACATGGCCGCGGCGAGGGCCGTCGGCTACCTCGAGGGCATGTACGACGTGGCCGTCGCCAGGAAGTGGGTGGCGTAGATGCGAGTTCTTATCGCCTGCGAGGAGTCGCAGCGCGTGGCGCTTGAGTTCAGGAAGATGGGACACGAGGCTTACAGCTGCGACCTTGAGGAAGCGGGGGGGGGTCACGACCTCATGCACCTCAACGTCGACGCCCTCCAGATGCTCAAGCTCAAGTGGGACCTGGTGATCGCGCACCCGCCATGCACGTATCTCACCGTCACCGGCAACCGCTGGTTCGACGAGGGAAAGTACGGTGACAGAGCGCGCGAGCGCAAGGCTAACCGTGAGGCCGCCGTCGAGTTCTTCATGGCGTTCGCCAAGTGCAATGCGCCGCACGTCGCAATCGAGAACCCCGTCGGCTGTATGAGCACAAGATGGCGCAAACCGGACCAAATCGTGCAGCCGTACATGTTCGGCGACCCGTTCGAAAAGAAGACGTGCCTGTGGCTGAAGGGGCTCGAGCCGCTCAAGCCGACTGATGAGGTCGAGCCTGAGCCGCGCAAGGTCTTCAAGTCAGGCAACT
The DNA here is from genome assembly GCA_900546965.1 of uncultured Collinsella sp. GTDB lineage: Bacteria > Actinomycetota > Coriobacteriia > Coriobacteriales > Coriobacteriaceae > Collinsella. The sequence goes on along the minus strand of URFE01000016.1, from coordinate 20,311 downwards.
CCATGCCGGCATGGTACGCGGACGCCTGGCATCTGCCGCCACACGAACGTGCCAAGGTTCGCAGCCGCACGTTCCCGGGCATCGCAAAGGCGATGGCCAACCAGTGGTGCGAGCAGATCGGGATGGAGGGCGTATAACGCCAGATAAGGAGGAATGATGATTCAACTGCCAAAGGATGCCGAGGGTCGAGAGATTCCGCTAGATACCAAGGTGCTGTACGGCAGCGGCGGCACGGCCCGAAACATCGTGTACTGGGTGTACACGGTCGATTCCGACCTCGAGAAAGAGTGGGGGAACTGCTGGCGTGCGGTCACGGACGCGGACAGGAAACTCGACCCCGAGCTCATGTACCTCACCGAACCCGACAGCTGGGAGAAGCTGGAAGAGGACTTGGACAGGTGCATTAAGGCGGATAGCCTTTGCGCGTACAGTCCGTCGGAAGAATGTTCCACGTGCGTCTTGCCAAGGGATAGTCAATGCAATTGCGATTCGTTTGCACTTAAGGCCATCAAGAAACGCATCCGCAAGCTGAGGGGTGAGGACGAATGACCGACGAAATCAAGCTGAAGCCATGCCCGTTCTGCGGCGGCTGCGGCAAGCTTTATAAGGTCTGGTCAGGCTATTCGGTGAAGTGCTGCGGCAATGATCATTGGCATTTACAAGCTGTGCCGTTTCCGGCATACACAACGAAAGAGAAGGCCATTGAAGCATGGAACATGAGGGCGAATGATTACCGATGATGTGCGTCGCGAGACGGCGAAGAAGTTACGCGAGAAAAAGAAGGAATTCTTCGGCAAACGCAGCTGGTTCCCGCAGGACCTGATTCTCTACCAGAGCATGTATCTCACGGCTATCGACGAGTGTCTGCCGGACGGCGAGTGCGGATTCGATGTCCTTGCCGACCTCATCGACCGCGGCGAGTGCGAGAACGTCTACGACGAGAACGAAATGGGAGCCTGCGACAACGGCTTCGAGTGCTCGGTCTGCGGATGCAGGGTCGAGGACGAGGAGCATTACCACGTGAGCGGCGTCTGGAACTTCTGCCCGCAGTGCGGGAGGAGGGTGGTAAAGCGATGATCGTCGTCGAGAAGAGGGACGTGCCCGAAGACTGCACGACATGCCTTTACGGACGCCCCAACGGGTGCGCCCACGCTGACCGCCAGAGGGACTGGATGCGCTACCGCGTGTGGACGGGCCTCGAGCAGTGCCCGAGCTGGTGGCTCGACCAAAACCGATTCGAGAGGGCGTGACGCGATGGCGACCGAGTACGTTCTGGACGCCGACAAGATCGCGCACTGGCGCATCGACAACCACGTCCCGCTGAAGCAGCTGGCGCGGGCCGCCGGGGTGAACCTCAGCAGCCTGAGCCACGCCATCCGCGGCGGCAGGGAAGTGAAGATGAACCTGCTGCTCAATCTGGCGAATGCGATGGGCGAAGACCCGCGGGACATCGTGAAGCCCAAAGCACTTGCAAGTCAGGAGACAAAATGAGATTCGAGATCATTGAGCGCCACATCATCGACGTGCCGGACAGCGAGCTCACGGACGGCGGGCGCCCCCTGGGCAAGATGACGCTCGCTGAGGTTCTCGACGTCATCGCGGAGAACCCGCGCTGGTTCATCGAGCAGTACGAGATGTACCGCGAGGAGGTGATTCGCCTTGGGGGCAAGCTGTGAGCCGGGCTACAACCTCCCGGACGGATGCACCGACGCGGCAATCGACAGGCACTTCGGCGAGGGCAAGCCCACGTGCGCCGAGTGCACCAAGATGTACGAGTGCTGCTGCGACTACGGCATCTGCGAGATAGAGTTCGACGACGCCTTCCGGGAGAAGTTCGACGGGGCGGACGCGGAGCCGGGCGACGTCGCCTACTGGGCGCTCCCGTGGATAGCGGACCACATGAGGGACATGCAGGAGGAAGCGTGCGACATGTTCTGTGGCTGATGCCGCTGGCGGCGCTCACCGCGCTGCTGGCGTGGGCGGCGAGGTCCGCATGGGCGCTCGCCGTGGTTTTGACCGTTCTCGTGCGCATGGCGTGCTGGTGAGATTGGAGGATTGAATGGACGGGATCGTAAGGCTGGCCGGCAAGCTCATCGGGTGCCTCATCGTGACGGCACTCGTGCTGCTGTGCGCCGCCGCCGTCGTGTGGTGCTGGCAGGTGCTCGCGGGGCTGGTCGCATGAGCGCCGGCGAGAGGGTGGCGCAGCAGCTCCGCGACGCCGCGGCCCTGCTGGAGTCAATGGTGGACGACGTGGTGGGGGACATCGACGAGAGGTTCGTGCTGCCTCCCATAACGCTCACCATCAAGATAGGAAGCACCGACGAGACCCCGACCCTGTCGGTGAAGAAGGACTACCTCGCGAGGAAGCGCCTGGCATGACGTGGAGCTCCAACGGCAACGCCGAGCGCAAGCTCAAGGCGAGGCTCCGCGCCGAGGGCAGGCCGTGCCACATATGCGGACAGCCCATAGACTACAGCCTGCCGCCCGGCACGCCGTGGAGCTTCGAGGCCGACCACGTGGTGCCGAGGGCGAGGGGCGGCGCGGTGCTGGACTACTCGAACCTCGACGCGGCGCACCGCATCTGCAACCAGAGGAAGGGCAAGCACATGCCGGGCGACGCGAGGCCCGTCGAGATAAGGCGCACGAGGCTGTTCTAAACGTTATGGACAACTGAATAGGCGGGACTGAAAGGTCTAACTGGAGGCGCGGTCGTTTGCTCTGCTGCGCCTCACTGCTTTTCCGGGGCGCTGAGACGCCGATGGCGGGGGCATCGCCCCTCCCCGGGGGTGCACGGACACCCATGCTGCTCAGCGCCGATTTCCCCCCGCCACATGACCCCAGGGCGGGGGTAGGCCGCGAATCTCACCCGCATCGCACAATGCGGGCACGAGAAAGGAGGCCGGGATGCCGGAGATGCCGGAATCGGTCGCATCCGACGACTATCAATCGCATATCTGGGCGAGCGTCACTGCATCGGGGCGCTTCTCCGACGAGGACGCGCCGAACCTCGCGCTGCTGTGCTACTGGCACGCCGTGGCAAAGGCCGCGGAGGATGCCATGAGCAAGGGCAAGTCCGTGAAGGTGCTCGACCCCGTCGGCTACAAGCCCGTCAAGGCGAAGAACGGCAGGCACGCCATCATGGAGCGCCCGCACCCCGCCGTGTCCGTGCTCAAGCAGGCGACCGCCGAGATTCGCGCGCTCAACGAGCTGCTCGGGCTGTCGCGCAAGGCGGTGCCCATCCAGGTGCAGCAGGCGCGTCCCCAGAGCGAAGGCGCTAGGGTGCTGAGCCTGATGTTTGCAGACCGCGAGCGCAAGGCCAAGGCGGCGGGCGCCTGATGGAGCCCAGGCAGACGCCGACATACGAGGCGAACGTCCCGAAGGACCTCAGCGGCGACGGCGGGATGGCATGCGAGCTAGCGACCGCGTACTTCGGCGACCCGCTCCCGTGGCAGCCGCACCTGCTCGACGCGATGCTGGCCCGCGACGCGCGCGACAAGTACCTGCTGCGCACGCTGGGCATCTCCATCCCGCGCCAGAACGGAAAGAGCTGGGTCGTGCGCGCCAGGTGCTTCTACGGCGCGCTCAACGGCGAGAAGATCTTGTACACCTGCCAGCACGGCGACACCTCCGACCAGATGTTCAAGGAGCTGTCCCAGCCATTCGAGGACGAGGACGAGACCGAGCTGCACGACCTCCTGCTCGCCGTGCGCAAGACGAACGGGCAGCAGGCCATCAGCCTCAAGAACGGCGGCCTCATCCGCTTCACCACCCGCACCAACTCGCTGGCGCGAGGCAAGACCTACGACGTGCTCATCTACGACGAGGCGCAGGAGCTCACGGACACGCAGCAGGCTGCGTCCCTGCCTGCAATCTCGGCGAGCGCGATGCACAACCCGCAGACCATCTACCTCGGAACGCCGCCAGGCCCCGACAACGTTGGCACGGTGTTCCGCGACCTCCACGACGCCGTGCACGACGGCGAGTCCGATATGGCGTGGATAGAGTGGGGCGCGGACGAGATAGGCGACGTCCACGATGAGTCGAGATGGTACGAGTTCAACCCGTCCATGGGTACCGTGCTCAACTACGAGGCAGTCAAGGGCGAGTCCGAGCAGATGCAGCCCGACGTGTTCGCGCGCGAGCGCCTCGGATGGTGGGCGAAGACGGGAGGCTCGCTCCTCTACGCCCTGTCCTCCAAGAAGTGGGACGGGTGCCGGCGCGACTCAGCGCCCACCGGCGGAAAGCTCGCCTTCGGCGTGAAGTTCTCCGTGGACGGCTCCCGCGCCGCGGTGTCCTGGGCGCTCGCCGACAGGGACGGACCGTCCTACGTCGAGCTGTACGACGTGATGGGCGCTTCGGGCGGAACGGTCGCGATCTCGGACATGCTCCTGCGCAACCGAGACGAAATCGCGTGCGTCTGCATCGATGGCAAGTCCGGAGCGGACGCGCTCAAGCGGCGGATGCTCGACGGCGGCTTCAGCAAGTGCGCACTCGAGATGGGAACCCCGGCAATCGTGCAGGCTGCGGCGTCGATGCTCAAGGACGAGGTCGACTCGGGCACGCTCTCGCACATCGAGTCGCCGGCTCTCGACGACTCGGCGCGCAAGTCGCTCAAGCGCGACATCGGCAGGGACGGCTGGGGCTTCGCGGACGGCCCCGACTCCATCGCCGCACCCATCGAGTCCGCATCCCTCGCCCTCTGGGCGGCTAGAACAACGAAACGAGACCCGCGAAGGGAACAGGAGGCCAGCTTCTGATGGCAGCAGTGAACATGGAACTGGCGGGGCAGGTAGCATCCGCCGCAGGCTTGGAGCCGGGCGACGCGGCGCTCGTCCGCGAGCTCATGACCGTCTGGCGCGAGCACCGCGCCAGCAATCTCGAGCGCGAGGACTACTACCTCGGGCACGTGTCGGTGAAGGACCTCGGCATCGCCATGCCGGCGAGCCTCGCCAAGAAGATCAACCCGCGCGTCGACTGGCCCCGCAAGGCCGTGCACGCCCTGGCGGACCGCTCCATCTTCAACGGTTACACGTGCGCGGACGAGCAGACGAGCAAGGCCCTCCGCGCCATCTGCGAGTCGAACCAGCTGGAGCGCCTCTACCGCAAGAACCTCATCGGCGAGCTGAAGCACTGCTGCGGCTTCTGGACCGTGACGGACGGCGGCGGCTACCCGGTCATCTCGGCATACCCCGCCACCGCGGCGGCGGCCCTGTGGGACGACGCTCGCAAGGCCATCAGGGCGGGCATCGTCGTGGCTGAGTCCAAGAAGATGCCCGGCGACACCGAGCGCGTGCCGACCGTGGTGCACCTGCTCACCGACGACAGCCTCGTGGTGCTCACGCGCGACGGCGGCTCGTGGGTAGCCGAGTACCGCGAGCACTCGATGGGGCGCTGCCTCATGGAGCCGATGGCACACGGCGCGACGCTCGAGCGCCCCTTCGGCACCTCGCGCATAAGCCGCTCCGTGATGAGCATCACCGACGACGCCATCCGGCAGCGCGCCCGAATGGAGGTCGCCGCCGAGGCCGCGACCCTGCCGCAGACTTGGCTACTGGGCACCTACAAGAAGATGCTCAACGACGGCAACAAGTACGACGCCTCGATGGGCGCGGTCAACGAGATCACGAAAGACCCGGACGGCGACAAGCCCACGGTCTGGCAGTCCGCGCAGCTCCAGATGGCACCGCTCACGGAGTACCTGCGCCAGCTCGCCTGCCAGATGTCGGCCGTGACCAACGTGCCGGTGAGCTTCTTCGGCGTGTCCAACGACAACCCGTCCTCCTCGGACGCTATCGCCGCGTCCCTGGAGCCCTTGGTCATCGACGCCAAGAACCTCAACCGCGACAACGGCACGGCGCTGCGCAACGTGGCCTACATGGCGCTCGCCGTGGCGAACGGCACCGATTTCGCCACCGAGCGCGACGCGGGGCATGAGATCAACCCGCGATTCCTGTCCCCGGCGTACCCGTCCACGGTGAGCCTGTCCGACGCGCTGCTCAAGCAGGTGCAGGCGCTCCCGAAGCTCGCCAACTCCACGGTGGCCTACGAGATGCTCGACTACACGGACGAGCAGATTCAGCGCATCGAGTCGGATGCCAAGAAGGCGCAGGCGGGCGCGGCTATCGCATCGCTGTTCGAGCCGAAGGAGGGCGAGAATGGCGGCGGTGCCGACTAGCCTGCTGGACGAGCTGACCGATGAGGTGAACGCGCTGTCGGCAGACGCCCAGGCGAAGGTGAGGCCGGCGCTCGAGTCCCTGCTGTCGAGCTGGGAGCGCGGAGGTGGCGTCGATGTCGCCTCTCTCCGCGAGAGGGCCTACGAGACGATCGAGACGGTGCTCGGGTACTACGCCGACACGTGCGCCGCCGCGAGGGCCGCAGAATACTACGACGCGGTCAGGGCGTCGCAGGGCTTCCCTGGGAAGTATCGGGCGGTCGCCGAGTCCATGCGAGACCCGGACGCCACGCTCGGCGCGGTTAGATATTTCATCGGCAAGGTCGTCGAGGGCGCCCCCGAGGTCTTTGTCTCGCGGTGCGTCACGAGGGTCGACGAGGAGATCAGGCGCGCCGCCAACAGGTGCGTCGCCCACAACGCGCGCAAAGACCCGGCAAAGCCGTGGTACGCCCGCGTTCCCCGTGGCGAGACGTGCGGGTTCTGCCTCATGCTCGCGTCGTTCGGCTTCTACGCCAAGACCGAGGAGGCGGCCGAACACTCGCACGCGCACTGCGACTGCCGAATCGTTCCCGGCTTCGACGGGGTGACCACAGTCAAGGGATACGACCCTGACGGGATGTACGAGAGGTATAACGACTGCCTGGCCGCGCTCGGAGGCCGCGACGGCATCGCCTCCGACTGGTACGCAATGCCGGAGGACGAACGCAAAGCGCTCGTGAGGCGCCACGGCAACAAGGAGGGGAAGGCGTACACCGCCTACCTCAACAACCGCGTCGCATCCGAGATAGAGCTACGCGACCCGTCCTGGTACGCGGGCGGCGAGCATAAGGGCATAACGTTCACGGACGATGCGGTGAGGCGCGACAAGGTAAAGAGGTGGAGGGTAGACCCCGGAGAGAGGAGAACCGCAGAGAAGCTGGCGGCACTGGGCTACAAGACCGAGTTCTGGGAAGACGAGGTGCACCTGAAGAGCGAGAACGCGCAGGGAAAAACGACCGTAAGCCGCGCCGACCTGTCCACGGGCATCGAAATCAAGACCGTGTACGCGTCGAAATCGGAGAACACGTTCAAGTCGCACATGAAGTCCGTGGCCAACAAGAGCGGGGTGCGGTTCTCCGTCTTCGACGTCAGCGAGAACAAGTCGGTCACCGACAGCCAAGCCGAAGCGTGGATACGCAAGTACATGAGGAGGTACGGAATCTCTGAGGTGCGGATGCTGGGGCACGACGGGTCGCTCCAAACGATAAAAAAATAGGCGGGAGCTGCATGTCTCAATAGGTGAGTCAAACAGCTTCCGCCTAACCCCATCATACCGCATGGCCGCCCACGGGCGGCTTTTTTCATGCCGAAAAACGCCAAACAGGCCAAATCTCACGCCCGTAGGACACTGCCGCGCGACAGGGCCGCACGGCCCGAAAACGCACATCTAAGGGGCTCGGCCGCACGGCTGGCCCGACGGGCCGCACGGTCCGGGAAAGGACGCGACATGGCAGCAGAGACCAACACGGAGCCCACGGGCGGTACGGAGCCGACCGGGGGCGAGGAGCCCGACTACAAGGCGCTCTACGAGGCCGAGAAGGCGCACTCCCGCAAGTGGGAGAAGCAGGCCAAGGCCAACAAGAGCGCGGCAAGCGCACTCGACGAGGCCAACCAGGCGAAGAAGACCGCCGACGAGAAGGTCGCGGAGCTCGAGAAGCGACTCGACGCCAAGGAGAAGGCCGAGGCGCGAGCCAAGACCGCCGCCAAGGTCGCGCAGGAGAAGGGAGTCCCCGCCGAGCTCATCGTCGGCGAGGACGAGGAGAGCATGGCCGCATGGTGCGACAAGATGCTCGCCGCATTCAAGACAAAGCCCGCGCCGCGAGTGGAGAAGCCCGGCAGCTTCGACAAGGGCGGCAAGGGCGGGGACGAGGCGCTGCGAGACTTCGCCAAGCGCCTCCTGAAGTAAGCCGAACCCGAAGAAAGGCACAGAAATGGCTGCAAACGACACCCAGAAAATCAAGCTGCCGTCCAGCGTGGTCTCCACCATCATCGGCAAGGTGAAGGACACCTCCACCATCGCCACGCTGAGCCCCAGCACGCCGCAGAAGTTCGCCGACACGACCTATCTCGTGTTCAACCCGACCGCAGAGGCCGAGGTCGTCGCCGAGGGCGGCAAGAAGTCCGGCTCCGAGATCTCCACCGACCCCGTGGTCGCAAAGCGCGCCAAGATCGTCACGACCACGCGCGTCTCCGACGAGCTGAAGTGGGCCGACGAGGACAACCAGCTGGAGATCATCTCCAACATCATCGCCGACCAGACCGCCGCCGCGGGCCGCGCGCTCGACTACATCGTCTACCACGCCATCAACCCCAAGACCGGCCTCGGCCTCACGGGCTACACCGCCCTGACCGCTGACAAGGACGTCCACAGCGTCGCCAAGACCGACTCCCCGGTCGACGACATTGACTCCCTCTCCGACGCCCTTCTCGACTACGGCATCAACGGCATCGCCATGAGCCGCCAGTTCGCCTCCGAGCTGCGTAAGCTGCGCGTGCCCGCCACCGGGCAGCGCCTGTACCCCGAGGTGCCGCTGTCCCTCAACGTGGGCAACCTCGACGGCATCCCCGCCTCCGTGTCCGGCACCGTGAACGGCCGTCTCGCCAAGACCCCGACCAAGGTCTCCGCGATCATGGGCGACTTCTCCGCCATCAAGTGGGGCATGGTCCGCGACATCACCGCCGAGGTCATCGAGTACGGCGACCCCGACAACACCGGTCAGGACCTGAAGGGCTACAACCAGATCGCCTACCGCACCGAGGCCGTCCTCGCATACGCGGTACTCGACCCGAAGGCCTTCGCCGTCCTCAAGAGCGCCTAGGGGGTACCGAGATGGCTCATCTAGTCCAGAAGTTCATCGTGGAGGACGTTGGCAAGGCGTCCAGCATCCTCCCGCAGCACGTTGCGCTCGTCTCGCCCGACGGCAAGCCGCTCGCGCTGCCCAAGAAGGTCGCCAACCCCGGCGCCAGCCCGACCGTCGCGAAGGTCGTTCAGGCCCTCGTCGACGCCGGGATCATGGAGGCCGAGTAGCCATGGCCGCGCTCGCCAGCGTGGACGACTACAAGGCCCGCTACGGCGAGCCCGCGGACGAGGCCCGCACCGGGGTGCTGCTGCAGGACGCATCGGACCTGATGCTCGCGGCATTCGAGGACCGAATCGGCGAGTACACCGAGGGGGCGTGCTCGGCGTTCGACCGCGCCGCGCCCGCCGTGTGCTGCCTGCTCGTCAACCGCGTGCTCTCCGCCCCCGCCGCCATGGCGGGGGCCACCCAGTACAGCCAGGGGGCGGGCGGATACACGGCATCGGTGACCTACGGCTCGGCGCTCGGCGAGATGTACCTCGGGAAGAGCGACCTCAGGCGTCTCGGCCTCACCGGTCAGGCGCTCGGGGCGCTCACGCCTCTGGAGAGGGGAGGGGTGGCCGAATGACGTGCCTCATCTCCGGCGAGACCGTGACCGTGCGCAGTGCGGCCCAGTCGTTCGACGAGCTGGGAGAGCCGACCGGCGAGACGGTGACCGAGACGGCGGTCGAAAACGTCGTGGTCTGCCCCGGCGCGACCGCCGACCTCGACTCGACGCGCCCCAATGGCGTGACGGTCGCCTACACGCTCTGCTTCCCGAAGGGTGCGGACGTTGACCTCAAGGACGCGACCGTCACGGTGCGAGGCACCGACTACAAGGTTGTCGGCGACCCCAAGCGATACACCGCTGCCAATACGCCCGGCCCCTGGGACCTCACCTGCGAGGTGACCCGAACCGATGGCTAAGGCGAAGTGCGAGGTCAAGATCAAGTGGAAGGGCTGGAACCGCGGCGGATACGCAGAGGTCATGAACGGCGGGGGCGTGCAGGCCATGCTCGACCAGAAGGCAAACGCCGTCATCGCGTCCGCCAACGCATCGCTCGAGAAGAAGTCTGGCGACACGGGATACGTGTGTGACGTCATGGGCGGCTCCCTCGCCAAGGGGCGCTCGCTCCACACGGAGGGCGTCCACGCCTTCCGCAGCGAGAAGAAGCACAACCGCTTGCAGGCAATCTTCGGGGGTGACTGATGGACATCGAGAGGGTAGTGGCCCAGCGCCTTATGCACGCGACCGGCATCAAGTGCGTGCCGGACGTTCCGCGCGAGAGACCCGATGAGTTCGTCCAGGTCACCCTCGCAGCCACGAGCGCGACGCGGTTCATCCAGTCGCCGCGCGTGCTCGCCACGTCGTGGGCGAAGACCCGCAGGCGCGCACGCGAGATCGCCGAGGCCGTCGAGCGGGCGTGCTCCGCCATCGAGGACGAGCCGAACGTGTTCTCCGCCGTGCCCGACGGCACCTACCGATGGGACGACCCCGACACGGGGACTCCCAGATACCAGACGAACATCAACCTGACAATCTGCGAATAAGGAGCAATCATGGCAGAAAGCAACAAAAACAACGTCGCCAACGTCTCCAGCGCCAAGGGAGTCAAGGGCGGCTACATCTTCACCGCTTCCGTCGGAACGGCGCTGCCGACCGACTGCACGACCGCGCTGCCCGAGGCGTGGAAGTGCCTCGGCTACATCAGCGAGGACGGCTACGTCGAGACGCTCGACACCGACTCCGAGGACATCAAGGACATGAACGGCGACCTCATGGCGTCGCCGCAGACCTCTCGCGTCGAGAGCGCGCAGCTCACGCTCGCCGAGATCAAGGCCGCGACCCTCAAGGTCATGTACGGCTCCGGCAACGTCAAGGACGAGGCCGGCATGATCACCGTCAAGCACAACGGCGACTCCACCGAGACGTGGCCCGCCGTGCTCGAGCTCGTGCTCAAGGACGGCCGCCGCTGGCGCAAGGTCGTGCCGCTCGCCCAGTCCTCCGAGCTGGACGACCTCACCCTCGCCGTGGGCGAGCTCGCCGCGCGCGCCCTCACGGTCAAGTACCTCACCGACGATGCCGGCAACACCTGCTACGACTACATCCAGTCCACCGAGACCGCGACCGCCAAGGCCGCTGAGACCGTGGAGGGCAAGTAATGACCGAGCTCACGTTCACCATCCCCGGCATCGACGGCGAGTTCACCGCCGACCTCGACGAGCTGCTCAGCTACAAGACGAACAAGCAGTTCGCCAAGAGCGAGACCGAGCCCGCCGGGATGTTCGAGGCCTTCGAGCGCGTCTTCGCGGCCCGCGACGAGGAGTACATGGAGCGCCTCGGCGGCTCCGTCGAGTCCATCGGCACGCTGATGCAGGCCGCATTCGAGGCGGCGAAGGCAAAAAACTCCCAGGATTCGTCCTCGAGCTCGAAGGGCACCGCTCAGAAGTCGTAGCGGACTTCAGACAGTACTACGGCATCGACCTCCCGCTCGAGGGCGGACCGGACGACCTCCGGCGCGCCGCCCTCCTGTGGGAGCAGCTGCCGAAGGAGTCGAGGTGCGCGCGCCGCATGTACCCGGAGCTCAAATGGAGCGAGGAGACGTACATGCTCTGGCGCATCGAGCATCAGCTCAGGAGCCTCGCGTGGGGGCTGAGCGACAAGAAGCACCGGCCGCCGCAGGAGCCGCAGCCGCTCAAGACGCCCGGGCAGCTCGCGGAGCTCAAGAGGCACCAGCGCAACGCCCTCGCGAACAGGGCGGAAATCGACGAGATTCTAGGATTAGGAGGACGGGATGGCGACTAGCGTAGGCTCGGCATGCATCACGCTCATGCCGTCCATGAAGGGCTTCGCCGGCAGCATCTGCTCGGAGTTCGGCGATACGGGCTCCAAGGCCGGAAAGTCATTCGGCGACTCGATGACCTCCGGCGTGGACGGCGGGGTCAAGCGCTCCGGCGGGCTGCTGAGCGGGCTCGGCACCGTCGCCAGGGGCGTGGGCACCGTCGCCGCCGCTGGCATGGGCGCGCTCACCACGGCGGTGACCGCAATCGGCGGCGCTGCGGTATCCGCATACGCCGACTACGAGCAGCTGGTCGGCGGCGTCGATACGCTCTTCGGCTCCGCGTCCGGCAAACTGCAGGGATACGCCGCGGAAGCGTACAAGACGTGCGGCATGAGCGCAAACCAATACATGACCCAGGCGACCAGCTTCGCCGCATCGCTCGTGAGCTCGTGCGGCGGCGACGTGGCGAAGGCCGCCGAGTCCGCCAACACGGCGATGGGCGACATGGCGGACAACGTCAACAAGATGGGCTCGGACATGGCCGACGTCCAGAACGCCTACCAAGGCTTTGCCAAGCAAAACTACACGATGCTGGACAACCTGAAGCTGGGCTACGGCGGCACGAAGTCCGAGATGGAGCGACTCATCGCGGACGCCAACAAGCTGCGCGCGGCGCAGGGCAAGACCGCCGACCTCACCATCGACAGCTACGCCGACGTGGTCGAGGCGATCCACACCGTGCAGTCCGAGATGGGCATCACCGGCACGACCTCCAAGGAGGCCGCGACGACCATCTCCGGCTCCATCGGCATGGCCAAGGCATCGTGGGAGAACTTCCTCACCGGTCTGGGCCGAGACGACGTGGACTTCTCGCAGCTCACCGAGCAGCTGCTCACGTCCGTCGGCGCGGTCGCCAAGAACATCGCGCCGCGCGTCGCGCAGATCGGGCAGGGCATCATCAAGGCGCTCCCCGCGGCGCTCTCCGGCATCGCGTCGGTGCTCACGCCCATCGTGTCCGAGGCGCTCGCCACGGCGTGGAACATCGCCGTCGGGGCGCTCGCCGGCATCGGTATCAAGCTGCCGAAGCTGGACTCCTCGCAGATCTGCTCGGCGCTTCAGGCCATCCTTGGCGTGGCCACGTCCGTCGGTAACGGCATCAAGGCGGCAATCGGGTTCATCGCGCCGCTCATCGCGCCAATCGGCACGGCGCTGCTCAACATCGCGCAGGCCGTGCTGCCGGTGCTCTCCACCGGCATACAGGTAGTGCTCGGCATCGTGCAGGCGCTGTCGCCGGTCATCGGCTTCCTGGTCGGTGTCATCGCGGACGTAATGACGACCGTCTCGCAGCTCCTCGCCATCGCCATGCCCGCCGTGCAGTCCGTGCTGTCCGCCGTGCTGGCGGCGATGCCGCTCATCCAGGGCGCGATTCAGGTGGCGATGGGCATCATCTCCGCCGTCTGGAACGCGGTCTGGCCCGCGATCTCCGCTGTCCTGACTGGCGTGATGGGCGCAATCTCCACTGCCGTCCAGGTCGCGATGGCCGTGGTGCAGACAGTCATCTCCACGGTCACCGCCGCGATAAGCGGCGACTGGGATACGGTCTGGAACACCATCAAGTCGGTAGCCGAGCTCGTCTGGTCTCAGATTGAGTTCGCCGTGCGGGCGGCCATCGGGGTCGTCGAGTCCGTGATAACGTCCGCGCTCAACGGAATCAGCTCGGTTTGGTCGAGCGTGTGGGACACCGTCCGCGACTTCGCCGAGGTCGTATGGGGACGCATCAAGTTCTCCGTCAACTCGGCGATAAATCAGGTCAACGGCGTGATCAGCTCCGTGCTCAACAGCATCAGCTCCACGTGGTCGAGCATGTGGGGGAGCATCAAGAGCGCCTGCTCGTCCATCTGGGAGGGCATCAAGAGCGCAGCGTCAAACGGAATCAACTCCGTCTACAGGACCGTCACGAGCATAAAGGGCAAGATCACCGGGTTCTTCTCGGGTGCGAGAAACTGGCTCTTCAACTCCGGCAAGTCGATACTCAACGGCCTGAAGGACGGCATCATGTCCGCTATCGGCTCGGTGACCTCGGCGGTCTCCGGCGCAGTCTCCAGAATCCGCTCCTTCTTCCCGTTCTCGCCGGCAAAGGTCGGCCCCTTCTCCGGGCACGGCTACACGACCTTCTCGGGCAAGGCCCTCATGCAGGGCTGGGCGCAGGGCATCGGCTCCGGCACCGGCACCGTGGTCTCCGCCATCAGCGGCGCCATGGACACCGCGCAGGGGATGCTCTCGACGGGCCTGACCGTCGCGCCGTCCGCTGTCTACACTCCGGCGCGTCCCGAGGAGGATTCCGACGACGCCCTCGCCGGCATCCTGTCCGTCCTCGAGCAGATCCGGGACAAGGACGGAAACCTGTACATCGACTCGGAGCGCGTCTCCTCCGCCATCGCGATGCGCGGCAGGCACACGCTCGCCGCAAGGGGGTTCGCATGATATTCGGCGGAATCGACCTAACGCCGTACCTGCTGGTGACCAAGGTCACGAGACCGATTGTCCCCAAGGTGCGGCTCGATGAGACCGAGGTCCCCGGCATGGACGGCACACACGTCCGCGCCACGGGCCTCGAGCCCGTCGAGATAGCGGTCGACTGCAACATCGTCGGCGGCTCCCTCGACGAGGTCGCCGAGGCAAGGGCCGTGCTCGCCTCGGCGCTGTCCGGTGGCGAGAAGGCCCTCGTGCTCGACGACGCCCCCGAGCGCTACATGCTCGCGCGCTACAGGGGAGGGGCGGAGCAGGGGCGCAACGCACACATGCCGAATCTCACGCTCGGGTTCTACTGTGCAGACCCCGCCGCCTACGGGCAGCGGCGCTCCGAGCAGGTGTCGGCATCCCAGCGCGCCGTCGCCGCCGGGGGCAACTACAGAGCCTACCCTACGGTCACGTGCAGGCCCCCGGCAGGCTCGAGCTGGACAATCACCAACGTCTCGACCGGGCGGTTCGTCCGCGTCGAGGCGTCGTTCACGGGCGCACAGACCGTCGTGCTGGACATGCGCGCCGAGCGCTGCACCGTCAACGGCGCGGACTGGCCCGTGACCGTCGCGAGCGACTTCTTCTCGCTCGACGGCGTGCAGCAGATCAAGACGAGCGGCGGCACCGCGACGCTCGAATGGGAGGAGAGGTGGCTCTAGGTGCGAATTGACGTATACACGTGGCAGGACGCCTACGTATCGACAATCGGCCCCGAGGA
Source organism: uncultured Collinsella sp. (assembly GCA_900546965.1). GTDB lineage: Bacteria > Actinomycetota > Coriobacteriia > Coriobacteriales > Coriobacteriaceae > Collinsella. The sequence continues at coordinate 5,242 of URFE01000016.1, read as the reverse complement.
GCTGCTCGCCCTCACCCATACCGACGAGCTCAACGGCGAGGACAGCGTGGACATCGCCACGACCTTCGCGCTCAAGCAGGGCTACCGCCTCGTGTGGGCCGACCGCCTCGGCAAGGTCCACGAGCACGTCTGCCAAGACCCCAAGGGCCTCCACGCCGGAGGCGATACGGTCTACACGGACACGGCGATCAACTCAATCTGCGAGACGTACGGCGACTATATCGAGGACAAGCGCCCCTACGGCTACGGCTTCCTCCAGGCACTGAACGTCTGCCTTGCGCCGACGCGCTGGACCGCCGGAACGGTCGACCAGACCGGCACCGTCGACAAGGGCCTGACCTTCTACCACACCTCGTCGCGCGAGGCGCTCCAGTCAATCTTGAAATGCGGTGGCGAGCTTGAGACTGAAATCACCGTATCCGGCGGCAGGGTGGCCTCTCGCAGGGTGGGCATCCGCTCGCATCGAGGCGCGAAGGGCGGCCACCGCCGGTTCACCTACACCAAGGACCTGACATCGGTATCACGCACCGAGCACTACGGGGCGATCACTGCCTGCTACGGCTACGGCAAGGGTATCGAGACCGACACGGGCGGATACGGCCGCAAGCTGACCTTCGGCGACATCAACAACGGCAAGAACTACGTGGAGGACGCGACCGCGCTCAAGCTCTACGGTCGACCCGACGGCAGGGGCGGGCGCGCGCACGTGTTCGGGCAATATGAAAATCCAAATTGCGAGGACGCGGCGACGCTGCTCGCCGAGACCCGCGCGTACTTCGGCTCCCGCAAAGAGCCGGGAGTGACTTACGAGGCCGACGCCGTCGACCTCGTGCAGTTCGGACGCGAGTGGGAGGGCGTCGCCGTGGGCGACGACGTCCAGATCGTCGATACGGCATTCAGCCCGGCGCTGCGCTGCGAGGGCCGCGTGACCAAGCTCGTCACCGATGAGCTCGGCGGCACCGTCCGCGTGACGCTCGGCAACGTGACCGAGACAATTGCGGACATGTTGCTGGCGCAGCAGCAGAAAGTGTCCAGCCTGTCCAAGCGCTCGTCCAGCTGGGACGTGGCGGCATCGACGCCGCCGTCGTACCTCCAGCAGGTCGTGGACGCGATGAACACACAGTTCAACATGTCCGGCAGCAGCTACACCTTCACCAGCTTCGAGCAGGGGACAATCTACGCATCCGTACCCATGGACGCAAACGGCCGCTCGACCACGGGCAAGGGCAGCGCCATGCAGCTGTGCTCGCAGGGCTTCCGCATCGCCTCCGGCTGCAAGGCCGACGGCTCGTGGGACTGGCGCACCTTCGGCACCGGCGCGGGCTTCACCGCCGACCTCATCACGGTCGGCACGCTCATGGGCGACCTGATCAAGGCCGGAACCATCCAAGACAGGAGTGGCAAGAACTACTGGAACCTCGACGAGAGCGAGGTCCATCTAGGCCCCGGCGCGAAGCTCGGCGACAAGGACATCGCCGTCGCCGATGCCGTGATAGCGTCGGTGGACGTCGAGTACGCCCAGGGAACGTCGCGCGTCACCGAGCCGCAGGGCGGATGGCAGACCACGGCGCCGCAATGGGTGTCGGGCAAGTACATCTGGACGCGCACCAAGACCACCATGCAGTCCGGCGACATCGAGTACAGCGAGCCCGTGTGCATCAGCGGCATCGACGGCGCCAAGGGCGACAAGGGCTCGACCGGTACCGGCGTGCGCGGCATCGTCGAGCAGTACTACCTCTCCACGAGCTCCACGGCGCAGTCCGGCGGCAGCTGGTCGGAGGCCCAGCCCGCGTGGGCGAAGGGCAAGTACATCTGGACGAGGAGCAAGATCACGTGGACGGACGGCTCGGTCACGTACACCGCGCCGTGCCTCGCCAAGGCCATCAACGGATCAAACCAGATGGCCGGCAGTGCCATCGTCTCGCGCGTGAAGCTGTACGCGAGGAACCAGTCGGACAGCGTGCCGCCAATTAATGCGCAGAACCCAGAGCTGGGATGGTCCGAGGACCTCCCGCAATGGTCGAACGGATACTTCGTCTGGTCGATGGAGCGCGTCACCTACGGCGACGGCAGCGTCACCCACACGGCGCCGGTGCTGGAAGCCGCGTACAACAAGGCCTATCAGAGCGCGCACGACCTGACGGGCTCGCTCAACGGCCTCGACACGACGGTGCAGGACCTCGCCAAAGACGGTGTGGTGACCGAGGCGGAGAGGGCGGCGGTCAAGAAGGCCAAGCAGGACGTGGACAAAGAGCGCGAGGAGCTCACGAGCCAGTACAACGCGCTGAAGTCGAACAAGGCCCTCAGCGCCCAGTTCCTCTCGTCCGTCCTCGGCCCCCGCTACACCAAGGCCTTCGGCACGACCGATGAGGGCGGCACGTACGGCTCCTATGCCGACAAGGTCGACAAGGTGCTCATATGCAAGACCGCCGAGGAGCTCAAGGCTGCCATGCACGAGTACGACGCCGCATTCGGAGCCTACTCGAGCGCGGTCAAGGACTACGCCGATGCCGCGACCGGGGCGCGCCACGCCATCGAGCAGAAGAACGCGTCGGACTACGCCGACGGCATCCTGAGCGCCTACGACGAGCAGATGGACCAGAAGGCCATCTTCGACCGCCTGACCAACAACGGTGCCGACCAGGGGCTCTACATGAGCAACAACAGGGTCTACGTCAACGCGACATACATCGCAACCGGGACTCTCGCGGACGCAAAGGGGCGCAACTCGTGGAACCTCAAGGAAGGCGTGCTGACGACCAACTACATGACGGCGAAGAACATCACGGCGACCGGAAGCTTCACCGGTGGAAACCGCGGCAGCGGGTACGCCATGGAACTCGACTCGAGCGGGAAGCTGGCTGGGTTCAAGGACGGCACGCAGTACGGATACATCGAATGCTCCTCAACGTCACATGACATCGACAATCCGTCGATTATCTACCACGGACTGCAGCTGCAGGGACAGGGCGTCGTGCGAGTCTCGACCCCGAGGCTCAGCGTGAGCGGCAGCGCCGACACGAGCGTCACGACGTGGTCAGGCCTGACGACCAAGGTCGGAGCGGCATACCACCCGCTTTACACGGAGAACGGCAAGAAATATTTCAACGACCAGTCCCAGACATCGTCGGTGCTCGAGTTCAGGAACGGCCTGCTGATCGGCGTGTCGACCATGCCGTCCGGGTGGAGCGGATAAGAGATGAAAGGACAAGAAGGAATGGAAGCAAGCAAGAAAATCGTCGTGGGCTACGCGGTCCACGACATCATCGGCAATAACGAGCAGTGCCTGACGGAGTACGACCCGGACGTGCTCCAGCGCGCCGAGGACGCCGGACTCATATTTGTCGCCCAGTACGACGACGGCTCGCGCGAGGTCGTCAAGGCCGCGGACGTCCGCAAGCCAGACCCCACGGTCAACGGCATCCCGCTGGCGACCGCCGGGTACGTCGACAAGCGCACGGCTGCCACCGTGGCGTGCTTCGACGCGCTCTCGGCCATCGTCGACCCGCAGCCGGCCACGGCCGACGAGACGGGGGAGGGGGCCGAGGCCGTCGACCCGGTCGAGGCCTTCAAGGCCGCGCTCGCCGCGCTCAGGGCGCTGGAGGCCAAGGAATGATCAACCACGCCATATCACTCGACATGCGTAAGCGCCCGGGCACCATCCCGCAGCGCGTCACCGTGCGCCGGGGCGAGACCCAGACCCAGCGGGTGACCGCGACACTCACCACGGACGGCGCCGCCTACACGCCGACCTACCAGTCAGCGCGCCTGTGCGTGCTCCATGCCGACGGCACGTGGGCTCGCTGCGCCGCCACCGTCGGCACGGTATCGGTGAGCGCCACGCTGGCGCCGGAGGCCGTCAACGGCACCGGCAGGTGCAGGCTGGCATACTTCGAGTTCTACAGCGCCAACGGGGCCTCCGAGACGACCGAGGACTTCGCGCTCGTCATCCTGGGAAATGTGGACGGGACAACAGGGCCTGCCGTCAGCTACGACCAGGAGCTCGACGAGCTCTATAGGAAGTGGAGCACTGAGCTATCTCGGCTCGGTCAATCCGCGTTCGATGCGGCATCCGCCGCTAGCAGTGCGGCGTCGAGGGCCGATGCGGCGGCAAGCGCGGCATTGCAGATCGCGAACGCGGCGGCGCAGGGCGCCGCCGGCGAGTCCGACATCGCCGAGCTGCGCCGCCAGAACGGCCAGCTCGCGACGATGCTCGCCGACGCGACAGACAAGTTCATCTACATGGACGGCACGGTCTACTGCCCTGCCGGCAAGGCATCGGTATCCGGGGACACGGTGACGTTCGGCAGCACGTGCTCGGTATCGGGCAGCACGGTAACCCTTTCCTAAGGAGGATAAATGGCAAATGCAAAGACGCTGGTCGTAGGCGGCCAGCCGCTCAACGTCATCGACGATACCGCGCGCAGCAACGCGCAGACGGCGCTCAACAACGCCGAGTACAACCGCCAGGGCCAAATCGGCAAGTACGGCGGGCAGAGCATCGCCACCATCCTGGCGGGAGAGATCGGCAGCGGCAGCGTGTACGACGCGCTGCACAAGCGAGCCGCCAACGGCAACTTCGCGGGCCTGCGCGTGGGAGACTACATCGACGTGCCGCTGGTAAGCGCGTCGGGCGTGGCGGCCCAGCAGTCCGTGCGCTTCCTCCTGGCGCACTTCGACCCGTACTACTGCTGCGGCGACAGCTCCAAAGGCCACCACATCGCCTTCGTGGCCTCCGCGCCCATCGCCGTGGCCAAGACCGTGACCGGCGTTGCCAACGACAGCTTCCTGATGTGGAACACGACCAACACGAACCAGGGCACCGCCGACCAGAAATGCCCCTACCCCAACAGCAACCTCAAGGCGTGGGAGACGGCCTTCGAGGCGTGCCTGCCCGAGAGCCTGACCAAGTACCTGCTGACCCAGCGCGTCCTGCTTGAGGAGCGTTACAGCGCCAGCGGCGCGCTCAACGACTCCAACTCGTTGAGCTGGCAGGATATCGGCAAGGTGTTCTCGCTGTCCGAGATGGAGGTGTACGGCTGCCCGGTGTGGGGCACCAAGGGCTACAGCGTCGGCTTCGACTGCCAGTGGGACCTGTTCAGGGACACCGCGCATCGCATCAATGGAAATCGGTACAATTGGTGGCTGCGTTCCGTTGCGTCGGGCTCCGCGTCCAACGTGTGCTATGTCAACAACAACGGCAATGCCAACTACAACTCGGCGACGAACGTCTGGGTTCGCC
>URFE01000015.1:0-25684 GCA_900546965.1 uncultured Collinsella sp. | reverse complement strand
GGTCTGGGGCCGCTCCTGCGACCTCACCTCACTCGAAGCCGTGACCGAGGCCTTTACCCAGGCTGCATCCGACATGGGCGGCTTGGACACGGTCGTCAACAATGCCGGTATCTCCCAGCGTTCACCCCTCTTGGACTACACGGCCGAGGAGTTCGCAAAGGTCATGGACCTTAACGTCGTCGCCGTCTTTAATGGCCACCAGGCTGCCGCCAAGATCATGACCGAGGCCGGCCACGGCGGCACCATCACTACCACAAGCTCGATGGTCGCCAAGTACGGCCAGCCCTCCGGCGTCGGTTACCCCACGTCCAAGTTTGCCGTCAACGGTATGGTCCAGTCACTCTCGCGCGAGCTCGCCCCTATGGGTATTCGCGTCAACGCCGTTGCCCCTGGCGTGACTAAGACTGACATGGTCGCCAACCTGCCCGAAGAGGTCATCAAACCCATCATCGCCACTATCCCTCTCGGCCGCATGGGTGAACCCGAGGACGTCGCCAACGCCTTCGTTTTCCTAGCGAGCGACATGTCCTCCTATGTCACGGGCGCCGTGCTCCCCGTCGACGGAGCCGCCCGCTCTTAAGGGACCACAAGCCTCAGCTCCCAGCCTCAACATAGTCCAACAAAGAAGGCGCGCCGTCTGCATCAACTGCAGGCAGCGCGCCTTCTTCTGTTTGAAAGGGAAGCTGTGTCCCGGAATTCCGACTCAGACCGGGACGCAGCTTCCCTCAGGGCCATGTTTCGGAAAGAGCGCCCCGTTTTGAACGCCGATTCTGGGATACCGTTTCCGCAACGGGTCTCTCGCGGAAACTGCATCCCACTCTGAGCGCCCATTCCGGGACACAGTTTCCCAACGGCCCCCGTTTCGGAAACCACATCCCGTTCCGAGCCTTCAAAGCAGGACGCGGCTTCCTCGAGAGAGTATCGACTACTTGCCGTCGTCGTCCTCGGCTTCTTCTCTTGCATAGAGCTCCAGCATGCGGCGGCGGTATTCGCGCACGGCGAGCTTGGCGCGCTCCAGGCGGCGACGCTCATGCGGAGTCAGCTCGGACGTGTCGATCTCATCACCATAAGTCTTATCGGCAAGCAGGTGCGCCGCGTCCACGATGCGGGCATCGATGTGGCCGCTCGCCGCCTCGGCGGAAAGACGCTCGGCAATCGTATCGAGCGTAGGCAAGCCCTCGAATACGCGACCATGGCCATGCGAAGTCAGCAGCTCGTGCTCACGTGCGAGCAGGCTCGCCAAATCGTGATGGGCGCGCAGGATGTCGAGCGCATCGGATGGATGCTCGGCAACTTCTGCCACAGCGGCAACCGGCGCAGCGTCGACCACGCGGTAGAAGAGCTGCGCGAGCAACGGCATCAAGAACACCGTGATGGCACCGGCAGCAACCATGACCGACGCAATATCTTGCGACAGCGCGCCCGCGTTGACGGCAACGCTTGTCACGGCAACGATGATCGGCAGGGCCGTGGTGCAGTACAGGGCCACGGTAATGCGACCATACGCCGACACATCGCGCGTCGCAGGACAAATGCTCATAGAGATGAGAATGGGCACGGCACGAATAATCAACAACGCCACGATAAAGCCCACGAGCAGACCCGGGCGCGACGCCACGGCCGTCAGATCGATCTTTGCGCCCGATACGGTAAAGAATACCGGAATCAAAAAGCCGTAGGCCAGGCCATCGAGCTTGGTCTCGAGCGTATGGTTGCCCTCGGGGATGATGTAGCGCAAGACAAAGCCGGCGGCAAAAGAACCCAACACGATGTCGAGATCAAAGACAGCCGAGAACGCCACGAGCGTGACCAGGATGAGCACCGTCAGGCGCACGAAGGTCTGCGACGTGGTATCGGCGCGTTCCTCGACAAACGCAAAGAAGCGGCTGCCGACGCGCTTGGAGCGGCTCGGGACCACGGCCAGCAACACGCAGACCACCGCAAACAAGCCAAGGATTACGAGCGTTTGGATGCCGGTGCGGGCAGACAGCAGCACCGACATGGCAAGCACAGGGCCGAGCTCACCCCAGGTGCCATACGCGAGAATCGAGTCGCCCACGCGCGTGCCGGTGAGCGAGCGCTCACGCATGATGGGCACGAGCGTACCGAGCGCCGTCGAAGTGAGGGCAAGCGTCACGGCGATACCGTCGAAATGACTAACCGAGAACCACGGGGTAAAGCGCACGGCAAGCCAGGCGATACCAAACGTGACGACCCACGTCGCCAAGCCGTAGCGCCCCTCGACGCCCGTGATGCTCTTGGGGTCGATCTCAAAGCCGGCAAGCAGGAACAAAAAGGCCAGGCCGAGCTCGGACACGAGCGAGACCTCGGCATCTACATGGATAATGTCGAGCATATGGGGTCCCAGCACCGCGCCGAACACGAGCAAAAAGACCGTCTCGGGAACGGGTTTCCCGGGAATCGCCGAGGCGATGAAGGGGCTTGCAAAGGCCACGAGCGCGATGATGGCGAGTGAAACGAATGCCATGTGATGCCTTTCTCTTGTTTGCGCTTCACTGTAGCACCCTCGCCGTCCTCAACGCGCCGCGAGCTGTCGTATCATAGTGAGGTTTACAAACATGTGGCTCAAGGCGACCGCAGGGCAGACCCCGCAAACCGACCGCTGCCGCATACCGTACCGTACGCCCAACCGATCAGGAAGGCAGGAACCAATGGTCTCTCGTATCTACGTGGAGAAGAAACCCGGGTTCGACGTCGAGGCTCAGCAGCTCAAGGGCGAGCTGACCGAAATTCTCGGCATCAAGGGCATCGAGGCCCTGAGGATCATCAACCGCTACGACGTCGAGGGCATCGACGAGGAGCTTTTCCGCTCCTGCGTGCCGACCGTCTTTAGCGAGCCCCAGGTCGATGTGACCTACGACGAACTCCCCGCAAGCGATGGCGCCGTCTTTGCCGTCGAATTCCTGCCTGGCCAGTTTGACCAGCGCGCCGACTCCGCCAGCGAGTGCGTGCAGCTCATCAGCCAGGGTGAGCGCCCCGCCGTGCGCTCCGCCAAGGTCTATATGATCTCGGGCGCTCTGGACGAGGCCGCCATCGAGGCCATCAAGCACTACGTGGTGAATCCCGTCGAGGCCCGCATCGCCTCGCTCGACCTGCCCGAGACGCTGTACATGGAGACTCCCGAGCCCCAGCCCGTCGAGGTGCTCGACGGCTTCCGCAAGCTCGACGAGGCCGGCCTTGCCGCCTTTATCGCCGATCGCGGCCTTGCCATGGACGAGGCAGACATCGCCTTCTGCCAGCAATACTTCCGCGATGAGGACCGCGACCCCACCATCACCGAGATCCGCGTAATCGACACCTATTGGTCCGACCACTGCCGCCACACCACTTTCGGCACCGTCCTGGACGACGTGACGATCGACGACGCCGTGGTGCAGCAGGCCTTCGACCGCTACATGGAGATGCGCCACGAACTCGGCCGCGACGCCAAGCCCGTCTGCCTCATGGACATGGGCACCATCGGCGCTAAGTACCTTAAGAAGACCGGCGTCATGACCGATGTTGACGAGTCCGAGGAGATTAACGCCTGCACCGTCAAGGTGAAGGTCGATGTCGATGGCGAGGACCAGGACTGGCTGTTCCTCTTTAAGAACGAGACCCATAACCACCCGACCGAGATCGAGCCCTTCGGCGGTGCCGCCACCTGCGTGGGCGGTGCCATCCGCGACCCGCTGTCGGGCCGCAGCTACGTGTACCAGGCCATGCGTGTCACCGGCGCCGGCGACCCCACCGTCCCCGTGTCCGAGACGCTCGAGGGCAAGCTGCCGCAGCGTAAGCTCGTGACCACTGCTGCCGCCGGCTACTCCAGCTACGGCAACCAGATCGGCCTTGCCACCGGTCAGGTCAACGAACTCTATCACCCCGGCTACGTCGCCAAGCGCATGGAGGTCGGCGCCGTCGTGGGCGCTACCCCGGCAAACCACGTTCGTCGCGAGTGCCCCGCCCCCACCGACAAGATCATCCTGCTGGGCGGCCGCACCGGCCGCGATGGCATCGGTGGCGCCACCGGCTCCTCCAAGACCCAGAACACCGAGTCCATCGAGACCTCGGGTGCCGAGGTCCAGAAGGGCAACGCCCCGGTCGAGCGCAAGCTGCAGCGCCTGTTCCGCCGCGGCGACGCCTGCCGTCTGATCAAGCGCTGCAACGACTTTGGCGCCGGCGGCGTCTCAGTCGCCGTGGGCGAGCTTGCCGACGGCCTGTACGTGGACCTGGACACCGTGACCAAGAAGTACGACGGCCTGGACGGCACCGAGCTCGCTATCTCCGAGTCCCAGGAGCGCATGGCTTGCGCCGTCGCCGACGGTGACGTCGAGGAGTTCATGGGCTACGCCGCCGAGGAAAACCTGGAGGCGACCGTTATCGCCGAGGTTACCGCCGAGCCGCGCATGCGCATGGCATGGAACGGCGTCGCCATCGTCGATCTGTCCCGCGAGTTCCTCAACTCCAACGGTGCGCCCAAGCACCAGGTCGCCCACGTCTGTGCCCGCAGCGTGTGGCAGCCCAGCTGGGCCGGCACCACGCTCGCCGAGCGCATGACCTCGCTCGTCACCGACCTCAACGTCGCTTCCAACAAGGGTCTTTCCGAGCGTTTCGACTCCACCATCGGCGCCGCGACCGTGCTCATGCCCTTTGGCGGCAAGACGCAGCTCACCCCAAGCTCGGCCATGGTCGCCAAGTTCCCCGTGGACGGCGAGACCACCACGGCGAGCGCCATGGCATGGGGCTTCAACCCCTATCTGATGGAGGTCGACCAGTTTGCGGGCGCCTACCTGTCCGTGGTCGAGTCCATCGCCAAGCTCGTGGCTGCCGGCTTTGAGCACAAGCGCGCCTATCTCTCCTTCCAGGAGTACTTCGAGCGTCTGCGCACCGAGGCCGAGCGCTGGGGCAAGCCCACGGCAGCCGTCCTGGGCGCCCTCATGGCCCAAGTCGACCTGGGTGCCGGCGCCATCGGCGGCAAGGACTCCATGAGCGGTTCGTTTGAGGACGAGACCGGCGAGCTCAACGTTCCGCCGACCCTGATCAGCTTCGCCGTCGCCGTGGGCAAGGCCGCCCGCGCCGTCTCGCCCGAGTTCAAGGGCCTCACGCACCGCGTCGTCCGCATCGCCCCCGCCACCTATGGCGAGGACTACCGTCCCGACGCCCAGCAGTTGCTCGCCGCGTTTGACGCCGTCGAGGCGCTCACTGCTACCGGCAACGCCCTGGCCATATCCACGCCCGGCTACGGCTGCGGCGCCGAGAGCCTCTTTAAGATGTGCGTCGGTAACCAGATCGGTATCGAGCTTGCCGAGGATGTAGACGTGGAGAGCCTCTTCACCCCGCTCTACGGCAGCTTTATCGTCGAGCTCGCCGAGGACGCCGAGCTGCCCGAGGTCGCCGACGGCGTTGTCGTCGAGCCCCTGGGCACCACCGTCGAGGGCTATGTCATCGACACCGGCTCCGAGGTCATCGAGCTCGCCGAGCTCCAGGAGGCCTGGGAGAGCGGCATCGAGGGCGTCTTCGCCTACCGCAGCGCCGGCGAGACCCCCGAGGTCGAGACCATCGACTTCCGCGCCAAGGACATCCACGTGTACGGCGGCGCCAAGATCGCCCGCCCGCGCGTGATCATCCCCGTGTTCCCCGGCAACAACTGCGAGTACGACAGCGCCCGCGCCTTCCGTGCCGCCGGTGCCGAGGCCGACACCTTCGTGATCAACAACCTCACGCCCGAGGCCGTCGCCGAGAGCACCCACGAGCTTGCCCGCCGCATCCGTGCAAGCCAGATCGTCATGATCCCCGGCGGCTTCTCGGGCGGCGACGAGCCCGACGGCTCTGCCAAGTTCATCACGGCGTTCTTCCGCGCTCCCGAGGTCACCGAGGCAGTCCGCGACCTGCTCAAGGCCCGCGATGGCCTGATGCTGGGCATCTGCAACGGCTTCCAGGCCCTGATCAAGCTCGGCCTGGTGCCCTACGGCGACATCGTCGACGCCACGCCCGATGCGCCCACGTTGACGTTCAACACCATCGGTCGCCACCAGAGCCGTCTGGTGCGCACCCGCATCTCGTCCAACTTGTCCCCGTGGCTGTCGCAGTGCAGCCTGGACGACCCCTACACCGTCGCCATCAGCCACGGCGAGGGCCGCTTTGTCGCCAACGACGAAGTGCTCGCCCAGCTGATCGCCAACGGCCAGGTCGCCACGCAGTACGTGGGCGAAGACGCCAAGCCCAGCATGAATCTTTCCGTCAACCCCAACGGCTCCGCACTCGCCATCGAGGGCATCACGAGCCCCGACGGCCGCGTCCTGGGCAAGATGGGCCATGCCGAGCGCCGCGGCGACAACCTGTACCGCAACGTGCCCGAGCATGTCCCCGGCGACAAGTTCATGCCGATCTTTGAGAGCGGCGTAGCCTACTTCGCTTAAAGCTTTCCCATCGGGTACAATCCCCTCGGGTAACAACACCCGCCACCGGCACACCCGGTGGCGGGTTCTTTTTTGCTTCGCAAATATAGGAAGGACATCATGGAAAGCCGCAAGCCGTATCTCGCCACCCTGCCCGGACTTATCCTGGGCTGTCTTGTTTGCTGTGCACTCTGGGGATCGGCCTTTCCCTGCATCAAGATCGGTTACGCACTCTTTGGTATCCCAGCGCACGATAGCGCCTCGCAGCTGCTCTTTGCGGGCTTGCGCTTCACGCTTGCCGGCATGCTGGTCATTGTTGGCATGAGCGTGGCCCAGCGCCGACTGCTCGTTCCGCAAGCGCGCGATATCAAGCCCATCTGCATCTTGTCGCTCTTCCAGACTATCGGGCAGTACTTCTTTTTCTACCTGGGCCTCTCGCGCGCCAGCGCCATGTCGAGCTCCATCATCGAGGCCAGCGCCAACTTCCTCGCAATCCTCTTTGCCGCCCTGGCGTTTCGCACCGAAAAGCTCGATGCGGCCAAAGTGCTCGGCTGCGTACTGGGCTTTGCCGGTGTCGCGCTCGTCAACCTTTCGGGCGCGGATGGCACCTTTGGCTTTACGCTCGACGGCGAGGGATTTATCTTGGCCTCCACCGTCGCAGGTGCCCTTTCGACCTGCCTGATCGGCATCTTCTCGCGCGAGCACGACGGCGTCTTGCTTGCCGGGTGGCAGTTCTTGGTCGGCGGCCTGGTCCTCACCGCCATCGGCTTTTTGATGGGTGGCGCACTCTCCCCCACGGCGATTGCCCCCGCCATCGCGCTCATCATCTACATGGCGCTTATCTCCGCGGTCGCCTACTCGCTGTGGTCGCGCCTGCTTGCCGTCAACCCTGTCAGCCGCGTCTCGGTCTTTGGGTTTATGAACCCCGTCTTTGGCGTGTTGCTGAGCGCGCTGCTGCTCGGCGAGGGCGCCGGCACGAGCCCCGTTACCGTCATCGTTGCCCTGCTGTTAGTCTGCGGCGGCATCATCATCGTCAACAAACCCAAAAAAGCCTAGCGAGCTCACTTTTTTAGGGAGGGCATTCGCATACTTTAGCTTAATGGAGCACACTGGTTCTCGTTGATTTCGTACCGAGTCGCGGCGGCAGACGCCCGTCTTGCCGCACCGCGCCTGGGCATTATGGCCGGTGGCCCCCCACAAACGCAAAAGGGGCGCACGACCAAACACGGTCGTATGCCCCTTTTCTAGCGTATTTGTACGCCGGCTTTCTTTTTCTCGGCCTTGACGCGATAGAGCTCCGCATCGGCAGCGCGAAGTAAGTCTTGCCAGGTATCGACGCCATCACCAACCCGTGCGTAGCCGATGGACATCCGCAACAGATACGGAACCTCGGCGCGCGCGAGCTCGTCGTTAATCGCCGAACACAGGTCTATGATGTCCTGTTCCGCCGCTGCCTTTTGGAGCACCACGAACTCATCGCCACCGTAGCGTGCGATAAAGCCACCAGACGCCGAGCAGACCTCTTTGAGCGCAGCGGATATAACCTGAAGAGCATGGTCGCCCTCCACATGTCCATAGCGATCGTTAATCTGCTTAAAGCCGTCGGCGTCCATCATGAGCAGATACACATCTTCGGCCTGATCCACATTTGAAAAGAGCGACAGCATATAGGTCTCAAAACGGTTGCGATTGTTGAGGCCAGTCAACGGGTCGGTCGAGATGAGTTGCTCCTGGCAGATGATATAGAGCAGCAACATGCTAATCATTATGCCGACACAAAGGCCAGGCACCGAGTATACGATCTGAAAGGTACCGCCCACCAGGGCCGGAATGGCGAAAAATGCCAAGGTTCGATAGATAGCCTTCGTCTGCAGGCTCTCGACCCTGCGAGATTGCACAAACGCATGCAGGGACGTATATATAACGTAACAGTAGCTGACAATGGGCTGGATCATATAGGCAAAGCCGCGACGATACACGCCCTGCGAATCGATATAGAACAAGGCGTGCGTCCAGTAACTGGTAAAAGCCAGCACGACCACCAGAGCCGTAGGCAACGTTACAAGCACCACCCTATAGCGCGAGGTCACAAGGCGAGAGCCCTGCATCGTCTCGGAATAGATAAACCAAATGAGACACGCGATGGCAAAGAGCGAAAACGAAACCGCGTTGGAAATCCAGTTGGCAGCAATACCCAACGTGCCGTCCGCACCATCCGAAAGCGTCCAGATCATATCGAATAATATGTACGCGGCAGAGGTGTAGCCAAGCATGCTAAACAATAGCTGCAGGGTGCTCGAGAACAAGGAGCGACGACTTCGCGCGGCAAGCCCGATAAGAACAATCATGCATAGCAGGAATATCTCAATCTTGAGTGCCTTAACCACTAGACGCCATCCCTTCAATATCCGAATGGTCAGAATCGCCCAATTCGAATCAGGGCAATAAACACCCCTTTACTCCGCAGGGGTAAAGGGAATCATAGCAAAGCGCCCGAACATCACTGCAAAACAGTTTCTGTTCGGGCGCTCGGACGGCGCGAATTGCACGCCGGAATCAATTATCGGTAACGGCCGTTACTCGCCGTCGATGTCGGTCGCGACGGCCTCCTCGATGGCCTCGACACCGGCAGGCGACAGGTCCTCCTTGCCCTGGCAGAACTTCTTGTCGACCCAGCCGGTCAGAATCGGAGCCATGATTGCCGTGATGATAACGGCAGTGGCGATCTGGGCGTACGCGGTGGGCGCAAGCTCGGCGTAGCGCGGCGCGACCTCGGCGAGAGCAACCGGCGTGGTCATAGCCGTGCCGGCGATGGTGGAGCAAGCCACGGCAGCCTTGCCGTTACCACCGCACAGGCGCTCGAACGCAAAGGTGATGGGACCGACGACAAACAGCGTGACAAGGCCCAGCAAGATGCCGGAAATGCCACCAGTGATAAAGCTCGACAGGCTCATGGACGCACCGAGCTGAAATCCGATGACGGCAATCGCAGGGTTGGCACCGGGAACTAGCAGGTTCTTGATAAACGGGAACAGGTTGCCCAGAACCATGCCGATAACGAGCGGCAAAATGGAGCCGATGATAGTACCGACAGGGATGTTGGCAAGGCCCGAAACACCAAGGATGATCATCGTGACGGCGGGGCCGGCCGTAAAGAACAGGATACCGACGGCGCCCTGCTCGGACTCATCGCCGAACTCGCCCATGATGCCCGTATAGAGCGCCATGTTGCAAAACGTAATGCCGCCGATGATGGAGACCGAGCTCAGACCCAAAAAGTTATCGTTAAAGAAGTACGCGACGCCCAGGCCCAACGCGGCTGCCACCACAAGCTTGGGGATCAGCACGACAATGCCGGTCTTGATGGCGCCCGGCGTGGACTTAAAGCTGATGCCGGCGCCCACAAACAGCAGGATCGCGGCAACGATGGTGTTGGAACCGCCGCGGCAGGCGGCGGTAAAGAAGCCACCGATCTCGAAGACCTGCGGACAGAAGGTATTAAGCAAAAGGCCGACGATCATCGGGTAGATCATGATGTCACCCGGGATGCGCGGTACTTTGAATTTCTTTTGCTCGTTGGCGGTCGCTTTCTGTGCCATGAAACCCCCATTTCCGCTGACGCGGAACAAAAGACCACGTCATACTTTGCTACAGTAAAGTTTGACCATGGTACCAGAAGAAATAGACCAGCTCGGTGAAAAATTCGACAAGTTGGGATGGAACGAGATTCGGCGCCCGCGACGCCACCCCTATATAAGGCTCAAGACGATATAGAGTACGATGCCCGAGACGCAGCACCACAGCATCGATTTTGTCTTGACCGCCACGACCACGACGCCGGCGGCCGCAATCCAGGGAACCAAGGCAGGCCAGAGTCCCGCGTCGAACGCGCCGGGGCTCACCAAGTCGTTGGCGACCAGCGCGGCAAAGGCGGCGGGCGGGATATAGCCCAGGGCCTCGGTAATGCGGGGCGACAGGGTCCGCCCGCGCAAGGCGAACGCCGGCGCGATGCGAAAGAACGCGATAGCAACCCACGACGACAGCCACAGAACCAAGAACTCGTTAACGGGCATCGCGGGCACCTCTTCCGTCAAATACAGCATCGCACGCCAGCGCAATGGTAATGCCGACCACGACGCTTGCCGGCACGGCAATATTCACGAGGCCCAAGAACTTGCATACGGCGACGGACACCGCGCCCGAAACCGCCGCGACAACGTTGCCGCGCGACAGCCGCTGCGAAAAGAGCAGGCAGATAAAGAGCGAGGTGCAGACAAAGGCTGCAATGGCGGTGGGAACATCGACAACGGCGCCGACGATGGCGCCCATCGTACACGAAACGCCCCATGTTGCGATGAGGATCACGTTGAGCACAAAAGACTCGCGCGGGCCCCAATCCTCCCCCTCAATCAGCTTGGCAAGCGAGATGCCATATGCCTCCTCGGTAAGTGTCGCGGCAACAGCCAGCGTCTGACGCTTCGAGGCATTCTTCAGATGCGGCGCGATCGATGCCGAATAAAGCGCAAAACGCGAGGAGATGGCAGCGACGCCCGCGATAATCGAAGGTGCCGGTACGCCCGCCAGCCAAAGATTGCAGATCATAAACTGCCCGCTGCCCGTCACAAACGTACTGCTCAGAGCAAAGACCATCCAGGGCTCCATTCCCGTCTGCCCCATGATCATTCCGCACGGCGCGCCTATTGCAACATAGGTAAGCATCACCGGCCAGACGGTTCTAACGATTTTGAGCACCATACGCTTCTCATCCTGACAAGGTCTCCAAGCCGCATGTAGCGATACGGCAGAATCATCATCTGACAGCAACCGAGTTCACCTACAATTGCCACCGGATCGAAAGACACAACTTTTTAGGAAGTCATTATGACAGCTATCGATCGAGACCGGGCGCGCGCGGCCTTCAAAAGCTACACCGATGCCTACGACGCCACCAACCCACGCATCGCGCTCAAAATCGAGCATACGTACCACGTGGCCGAGGCATGCGATGCCGTAGCGCGCGAGCAGGGCTGGTCGTCAGAAGATATTGACCTGGCATGGCTTTGCGGCCTGCTACACGATATGGGCCGCTTTGAGCAGCTGCGACGCTGGGACACCTTTAAGGACGCCGAGAGCATGAGCCATGCGGCGCTGGGCATCGAGGTCCTCTTTGGCGAAAATCCCGCCGATGCACCCGCTGTAACGAGCATCCGCGACTTTATCGATGACCCGGCAGAAGATGAACTCATCCGAGCGAGCATTGCCTATCACAGCGATTTCCGTCTACCCGCGCAGCTCGACGAGCGCACGCAGAGCTTCTGCGATATCGTGCGCGATGGCGACAAGATCGACATTATGCGTACCATCGCCGACAGCACCGTCGACACCATCCTCAAGGTGGACGAGAAGACGTTTCTCGGCAGCCGTTTCTCGTCGCTGACACTTGCCGCCTTTGACGAGCACCGCTGCGTCGCACGCGATGAACGCAACGAGCCCGCAGACTACCTGGTGGGACTCATCTGCTTTATGTTTGAGCTCGTCTATCCAGCAAGCCGCGCGCTGGCGCGCGAACAGGGCGATATCCACCGCCTGCTCGACGCGCCCTTTGGCATTACGCGGCCCTTTACCGACCCCGCCACGCAGGCAACTTGGAGCCGCCTTAAGGACGAGATGCGCGACTGGCTGGCGCGCGCCTAGCGCTCAAGCTGAGCCAGCAGCTCCTCGACGACCTCGACGGCATCGCCGACAACCTTGTACTGGGCAGTACCGAAGATGGGGGCATCCGGGTCCTCGTTGATGGCGATAATGCACTCTGCCCCACCGATGCCGGCAAGATGCTGGATGGCGCCCGAAACACCGATACTCACGAGAAGCTTGGGCGAAACCGATACGCCGGTCTGGCCAATCTGATGGCGATACTCCAACCAGCCGGCCTCCACGACAGGTCGCGTGCAACCAAGCTCGGCTCCCAGAGCCTCGGCGAGCCTTCGCATCAGGGGCAGATTCTTCTTGGAGCCAATGCCGCGGCCCACCACGACCAAGCGCTCGGCATCGGCGATCGAGGCCTGCTGCCTCCACTCCTCGGCGGGAATCGAGATCTCGACACGAGCCTTAACGTCTTCTGCAAGCATCACCTGGGTGATCGCGCCGGAACGGCCGTAGTCGAAGTCGGGCGCCTTAAAGATGCCGGGACGAACCGTTGCCATCTGGGGACGATGATTGGGGCAGACGATGGTGGCCATCAGGTTGCCGCCAAACGCCGGACGCGTCTGTTGCAGCAGTCCCGTCTCCGTATCCATCGAAAGTACGGTGCAGTCAGCCGTAAGGCCCGTCTGCAAGCGCACGGCAACGCCGGGTGCCAGTTCGCGGCCAAAAGCGGTCGCACCGTATAGGATGGCCTCGGGTTTGCGTTCGGCTACCAAATCGCAGATCAAGCGGGCGTAGACCTCCGCATCGTTTTGGCGCAGGCGCTCGTCGCGACAGGCCAGGACTTCGTCGGCGCCCGCGCAAACCAGATGCTCCAGGTCCCCAAGCGAGCCCTCGGGGCTCATGCCGACCAGTGCCACCAGACGGCAGCCGCGAGCATCGGCAAGCTCGCGCCCCTTGCCCATGAGCTCGTAGGCCACGGGAGCCACGGCATCGTGCTCGTCAGTCTGCACGAAGACCCAAATGTCTCGATATGCATCAAGGTCCACCGCACCAGCGGCCTCGTCACGCTCGATCGAGATAGCGTTGACGGGGCAGGCGTCGACGCACCCACCGCATAGGATGCAGCCGTCGGTTACGCGGGCGCATCGGTTGGGTCGCTCGCCTTCCACTACGATGCCGCCCGAGGCACAGGCGCGAACGCAGCGACCGCAGCCGATACAGGCTTCGCTATCGATAATCAGTCCGCTCATCTATGCCATCCCCTCGATAATCTTGGCAAGTTTTACCGCCTGCTCGGACGCCGTTCCCTCAACGGCCTCGCACGTTTGATCACGGTCGGGCACAAACGAGCGCACGACCTGCGTCGGTGATCCGGCAAGGCCACAACGCGAGGAATCGGCGTTCACGTCGGCGGCACTGACCACGCGCACGTCCGCCTCCTCCGCCGCGCGAATACCGACAATACTCGGCATACGCAACTGGCCAATCTCCTTGGCGGTCGTCATCGCGCACGGCATCTCAAGGTACACCGTCTCCTCGCCGGCATCGCATCCGTGAACGAGCGCCAGCGAGCCACAGGTCGTAAAGCCCGCGCTCTGCACGCAACTCACGTCGGTCACGCAGGGAATCTCAAAAGCACCGGCAAGCTCGGGACCAATCTGGGCCGTATCGCCATCCACCGCCATCTTGCCGCAGATGAGCAGGTCGAAGTCCTCGTCGAGCGCCTCGATGCCGCATTTGAGAGCATAGGTGGTTGCCAGGGTATCGGCACCTGCAAAGGCGCGATCGGTCAGCAGCAGCGCGTCGTCGGCGCCTCGGGCGATGCAGTCGCGCAGCAGCGACTCGGTCGCGGGGATGCCCATCGACACCACCGTCACGCGCACATCCATGCCAAAGCCGATAAAGTCGTCCTTCAGCGCCAGCGCGCATTCCAAAGCGCTCGCATCAAAGGGATTAATGACCGCCTGCTTGCCATCGCGCACGATGGTATTGGTCTTGGGGTCCATCTTGACCTCGGTGCTGCCCGGCACCGCCTTGACGCACACCACCATATGGAAATCGCTCATCTTCACGCGCCCCCTTTCTGGACGAGCTCATCCAAGAGCTTCTCCGAAAACAGGTTACCGCGACCCAGCTGCCCGGCAGGATCGAGCTGGAGCTTGAGCCGCGCCGACTCGACCATGGCCTCGTGACCGTACATCGTCTCCAAGAAGCCCGCCTTGATCTTGCCGACGCCGTGTTCTGCGGAGACGGCACCGCCCATGGCCGTGACCTCGGAAGCCCACTGGGCAAAGAGTTCTCCGCCGCGGCGATAATCCTGCGCATCGCGCGGCAGGATATTCACATGCAGATGGTTGTTGCCGATATGTCCCCAGGCGGCAGACTCAAGCCCGCTTTCGGCCAGCGTGTGGCGATAGAGGGCAACGACATCGGCCAGGCGCGCGTTGGGCACCGACATATCCGAGCCCAGCTTGGTAATGGTGGGGTCGGTGCGGCGACGCTCGTCGATGAGCATGTTGACACTCTCGGGGACGGCGTGGCGGAAGAACCGCTGACATTCGCGATCGACCTCGGTGCGCGCAACCCAGGTCGCGTCGTCGCTGCCGCCCGCAAACTCGAGCACCCACCCCAAGTGATACAGTTCCTCGGTCGCCTGGGCCTCGTCATCGCAGTCGAGCTCCACGTAGACACAGACCTTGGCCTCTTTGTCGAGCGCCGGCAGCGAGGCAAACGCCGTCGACTGCTCGCGCTGGCGACGTAGAATATCCAGGGCGCCAGCGTCGAAGTACTCGATGGCAGCCGCATGGGACAGGACGGGACGCACGGAATCGGTAAAGGACACGGCCTTGTCTTCGCTATCGAAAAAGCAGCTCACACCCCAAACGACCGCAGGCGCCGCCTGCAGGGCAATCTCGAGCTCGGTGATAACGCCGAGCGTGCCGCAAGCACCGATAAAGAGGTCGATGGCGTCCATTTCGTCCGCAACGAAATAGCCTGAGGCATTTTTTGTCTTGGGCATGGTATAGCCGGGAAGATCGAGCTCGAGCGTACGGCCCGCTGCCGTCACGAGCGACAGGTGGCGGCCCTGGGCAAAAGCCTCGCCGCGCTGAAGCTCAAGCAAATCGCCATCAGCCAGCGCGACGTGGAGTCCCGTGATATGTGGGCGCATGGGGCCGTAGGCGTAGCTGCGGGCACCGGAGGCGTTACATGCCGCCATGCCGCCCAGACAGGCAGACGCCTCGGTGGGATCGGTGGGAAAAAACTGCTCGGGAGCCTCTTGGAACTCCTCGTAGGCCTCAAGCGATGCCTGGTCCCAACCAGCGGTCGGCAGCACCTTCTTGCTCAGCTGCTTGCGCAGCTCCGAGAGCACAACACCCGGCTCCACGCGCAGCAGAAATTGGCCTTGTTCATCGCGGCGAAGGCCCAAATAGCGATTCATACGGGAAGTATTGAGGATATGCCCGCCGTGGGGCACGGCGCCGGCGGCAAGGCCGGTTCGGGCGCCCTGAACCGTTACCGGGACACGCTCAGCATGGAGCTTTTCCAAAATGGCACGGACCTCGTCTTCCGTTGTCGGAAACGAGATGCTCGAGGCCTCGCCCGATGCGCGAGATTCATCGCGGCCATACTCTTCGAACTCGTCGGTGAAGGGTTTGATGGTTGCAGACACGCGAACTCCCCCTTTAGCTAACTACAGTGTTTGCAGGGAGATGTTACCGCATCGTTTCGTCGACGTGTTCGAGACCGTCTCCATAATTGGCGTTTTTTACGTTCGTGCAATTCGGCGAGCGGCTTGATTTCCTCGGCAGACGATGCTTTTGACACATATGGCCCCGCCGTCGCCGACCGCGCGATTGTCGCTCGAAAAAAGTTGGAGTATTTTTTGCCGCCTTTTACCTGCGGAGACGCCAATCCGTCAAGCATTTGGTCAGAAATTGGTCAAGTAGCGGCTGATACCGTCGGCGTCGACAGCCAAAACCGATAGAAGTTTTGGCCCAGAAGCAGGGAGGTTCCCATGGCATATTACTGGCCCCAGTACGGCATCGCCATCGAAGTCGACGACGATCCCCATCTCCTGCCTTTCGACGAAGAGGCATTCCCCGATACGACGGTCTACCACGTTACCACCGATGTGATCTGCGACCCCGAGTCGTTCTCGGCGCTCGCCCACCACATCGCGCATATCCACGACATCGAGCTCCCTCCCGACTTCGACGAGCTCGTCTACTCGCGCCGTCTGATGCTTCACATGCTCTTTGGAGCGGACCCGTCCACCTTTGCGCGCGTCTATACCGCCAAGGATGCCGCATGAGCGCGAAGAAGCCACCCCACTTTGCAGGCCTGGGTCGTCGCAAGAAGCTCATCGTTGCCTGCTTGGCCATCGTCTGCGCCCTTGTCGCCGTAGGACTATACGCTTGGCAGTCGCAGCCCGTACCCGAGGCGGGCGCTTCGGTCACGACGGCCGAGGGCAAAACGCGTCAGGAAATCCAAGATGAGCTCGACGCCATCGTCCGCGACAACATGATGACGATTTCGGTCGCGCCGGTCGCTCAGCTGCAGGAGGACGGCAAGCTGCGCGTCAACGTGCAAAACGTCCAAGACAATAAATTTCCCCAGCGATTCCGCGTCATCCAAAACGACGAGACCATATACGAATCCGATGTGGTCGAGACCGGCAAAACGGTCGAGACATGCCCCGCCGGCGACATCGAGGAAGGTGAGGCGTACATCGAGATCCAGGCGCTTGAGGCCAAGACCTATGACAGCCACGGCAACCCGACACGCGTCAAGGTACGGGTTGAGCAAGCCGAGAACTAGCTTTCCGGTCGACGCGGCACCGCACGCGATTCACCAGCATTCGTCCAATCATCGCGGGGACGGCCCGCGGCGAATAGAAAGGAACGACCATGGACATCACCAGGAATATGAACGGAGCCAGAGCGCTCGTCGTGGGTGCAGGGCTCGCGCTCGCGCTCGCAATGGGCGCCGCCCCGACGCCAGCTATGGCAGCCGGGCGTGTTGGAACCACGAAGGTAATGGTCAAGACCGAGATCGACAACATCAAGTTCAACGCACCGACGGTTATTCCCTTCGTCGCCCAAGCCGACGGCACGCTTCAGGGTCCCTCAGAAGACGCGACCACCATCGACAATCTTTCGGCCTACGGCATCCATGTCACCAACATGAAGATCGACGCCATGAACACCTGGACCATTGCCGCCGACGCCAAGGCCGGAACCGCGCAGAACTCCATCGACTTTAAGGTCGGCCCCGACGGCGCGCTCCAGAACGCCAGCGCCGCCGCGCAAGGGACGGGCCTCGATCTTTCCAAGAACGCAGCCTTCGACATGGGCTACCAGGGCATTGCCGGCGGCACGGACAAAATCAAGCTCAAGACAAGCGGAAACGTCGCCCGCGTCACGCGCGACATCTTCCGCGTAACCGGCGAAGGCGATCAGGTTGCGACGATCACCTGGACGGTCGAGCCCGGTGCGCACACGGCATAAGGCCGTCGCCCTGGCCGCCGCCGTCAGCATCCTAGCGTTTGGGCCAGCCATGGCCTTTGCCCAGCAAGAACAGGCGCAGGCCGCCACGCAAGTGACGGTCGACCTCTCGGGGCTCGACCGCGGCGACCGCGAGGAACCGTTGGCGCAGACAGGCGACAGACGATGGCTCTTGGCAGCGGGCGTCACAGCAGCAGGCGCGGGAACCGCCGGCCTCGGTCTGCACATCAAACGCAGCCAGAAACAAAACATGGACAGGCCGCACTAAATTAGCTAAGGAGACCCCATGGCATCGAAGAACCTTTTGCCCGTCGTCGCACTCTGCGGCGCGCTCGCAACCGGAACGCCTGTCGCCGCTTGGGCGACTCCCGTCATGGCAGACTCCTTACCAGCAGCCCTAAGTTCCGCCCCAAATCCGTCGAGCGCCATTGCGTGCGAGCGTTTTTCGATCGCACAGGCCGTGATCTCAACCTCGGGATGCCTTCGTCGTAATACGGACGGCTCGATAGTCGTGGATATCAAGCGTTCGAACAAGGCAAACGGCTCCCAGGCGGGGTGCGCCGTCTGCACGTGGCGCTCGGTTGTGCTCGATGCAGATGGCGATCCATGCAATTTAGAGCTGCGCATCGACATCGCTTCGGTCGATGACTCGGCGAACGGAGCGAAGGTCGCCTTCGACGGTGCGTTTTTCGAGAAAGGAGGCGGTATATGTCTGGGCTGCGCCGCCGCGAATGCAGACGATGCGCAGCCCACCCTCTCATTCACGGCATCGTTGCGGCTGACCAAAGCCGGTACCGATGCCACCGCGGCGGGAGAAGCGTCCCTGCTGTTCTACGCCGTCAGCGCCAAAGACACAGACGCTCATTTCGAGAAGCCAGCCGGATCACTCAGCCTTACACGAGGGATAGAGGCAGGCCCTATTGAAATCGATGCCCACACGCAAAGCAGGCAACGCATTCTTGCCGACCCGGCGCTTCTCGAAATGGAGTGGAACGGATCCGGAGCCATCGGAATTCTTCCCTCCGCGCTTGACGCCAAGACGCTCCCCCCAAACGACGAACCCATCAACGCAACCATACAAGAAGGGAGCGCGGACAAAGAAGCAGGTGCGGGCGACACGCCGCCGCCGACAAACAGCGTCTCAGCTTCTTTCGCAGCACCGAATGAGCCCGCTAACGATCCAAACGATCCCGAGCTCGCAGACAGTCTGGGACTTGCTGATCCTCAAGAGATCGATGAAGGTAACTGCTGCGTGCTTGCCGCGCTCGACCACACAGAGGTCATCGACGCTGCGAACATCGAAGTTGCCGCCGCCAATCAGCCCGTCCGCAAGTCGGCCATCATCGCATTTCCTGAATCCATCGAAGTCGTCTTTTTGCCATCGGGCGAGGTCGTGGCCCCAACACTGCTCACCTTGTTGGGCGCCAAGAATACTCGAAACGAAATTAAAAAGGTCACGGTTGTCGACCCTGCAACCACCGCCAAGCTGCGTCTATACGCCGTTGCTCCAGACGGAGGCAAGACCTTGGAATTCGATGGCGACACACTCCTAGCCTGGCGACGTCTGGACATTATGCAAGACGTCTCGTATCAGATCGAACTCGAAGGGTTTGATCGTGCCCGCGATGCCAATATTATCGCCGCGGCTATTGAATCCCCGCAGCGGCTTATGACACTGCGCTTTGACTACTATCCCTATGTCCCGACAACCACCTGAGGCTTAAATGCTGCGCATCATTCCTAATACCACTTATATAACGTATTAGATGGGTCGCGATGTGCCTCGCATTTCGTTCTGCTACGATTGCCACGTTGGCATCAATACAGGAGGGCTCATGCCGGGCTTGGGAACAATCATCAACGTTGTGCTTTTAGTTGCGGGCGGTCTTTTGGGATTAGCGGGCGGCCGCTTCATTACACCGCGCATCCAAGACACGCTCATGAAAGCATCGGGGCTGTGCGTCCTGTTTATCGGCCTGGGCGGCACCATGCAAAAGATGCTCATCATCGATGGAAAGGCGCTGGCGACCACCGGTACCACCATGCTCATCGTCTCATTTGCGCTCGGTTCACTCATCGGCGAGGCCGTCAACTTGGAAGCCGTCATCGAGAACCTTGGTGAATGGCTCAAGCGCAAGACTGGCAGTGAGGGCGATAACGAGTTCACCAACGCTTTTGTCTCGACTTCACTCACCGTCTGCATCGGTGCCATGGCTATCGTGGGATCAATCCAAGACGGCCTGCTCGGCGACTGGTCCACGCTCGCCCTCAAGGGAGCGCTGGACTGCATCATCGTCTGCACCATGACGGCGTCGCTCGGACGCGGCTGCATCTTCTCGGCCCTGCCCGTAGCCGTGTTCCAGGGGACGATCACGTTGTTTGCCGGCGCGCTCTCCCCCATCATGACCACAGCAGCCCTCAACAGCCTTTCGCTCGTAGGCTCCATGCTCATCTTCTGCGTCGGCGTCAATCTCATCCGTCCTCAGACCTTCCGCACGGCCAATATGCTTCCCTCCGTCGTCATCGCCGTCATCTACGCCCTCCTGTTCTAAATCTATCAACGCAGCGGTATCTCGAACATCTGTTTGATGCTGTGCTATGATATGAGGTCACCGTAGCTGCGTTCGAGAGGAGGAGCGGTGGCCGACCAGGACATCAAGATGCTCATCGAGCGCATTATGGCCGAGGCCCGGACCCATCAGTCCGCTCGCTTCTCACATGAGGTCTACGCAGACGAGCCGATTCTCAAGACCGGCCGACAGATGCAGAATTTCCTCCCCGATCAGTACCGTAAAATGCGCGAGATATCGCGCTGGCAGGATGACCCCAAGGGCGGCGCGGGCCGTTGGCTTTCGGAAGCCGAGCTTTTCTACCGCCAAGGCCTGCTGATGGCCGACTTTGAAGACGACTGCCCCTACAACGGCACCTTTAAGTCGTACTTTCCCACCTACAACGCCATGAGCGATCGGCAGCTGCGCGGCTATTTTACCTGGCGCGCACGGGTACGCCGCGGAACCGTCGAAGAAACGTCTACGTCCTTTGCCTTCCTGTATCTCTATGAACTGATCTGCGGCATTGGCGTAGATGGCCCGCTCGATGGTTTTAGCAAGATCAAGGCCTTTTGGGATGCTTATCGTGCCTTCGAGCCCGGCATCGATCGGTTTGCACGCGTGTGGTTGCAGGACTACGCCGTGTTCCACGGGCTCGACCCCAAGCTGCTTCGCGACTCTAAAACCGTCATGTTCGATAACGCCCTTATCGAGCTGCGGCGCGCGGCACGAGACCTTGTACCAGCACCGGCACCGTCCGGCCAGACCCCCAAGCGTCGCAAAACCTCCGAGCCCACGCTCCCCTTTCCGCCCGATGAGGTGCGCGAGGAGCGACTCATGACCGCCATCAACGCCCTCTCCACGTACAACCTAAGTAACTCGCGGCTCGACCGCAGCCACCACCGCGATCTGCGCCACGTGGCATGCGCCGTGTATGTCCGTATGGCGCGCTACTATGACACGCACCGAAAGACCGGCATCGTGGCGAGTTTATTTGGGGAGGAGACGGCCATGCCCTACACCATGTTTGCCTCGGCCGTATTCTTTGCGCCCGAGCGCCACGAGGACTGCGAATACCGCCTGGATCCTATCCATATCTACCGTTGCCAAAACGGCTTTTGGGAATGCATGCGTATCCACGGCAGTAGGCAAAAAAGCAGCAAGCTCGGTGAAATGATGCGCGCCTGCGACCAACGCCTGCGCCTGGCGCTGGACCCCGCCCATCCCCTTAAGGAAGAAAAGGTCCCCAAATATCTGGCCAAGATTATCGATGACGAGATTGTGGCATGGCTTTCGTGGGACGCCGCACACCAGCCCGTCAAGATCGATATCGATCTGAGTCAGCTGGGGCACATTCGGAGCGCCGCTGCGCAAACGCGCGAAGCGCTTTTGATCGACGAAGAGCGCGAGGACGACGCATCCGCAGAAGCCGAGGCAGCGGACTCAGGGCAACCGGAAGCCGAGCCCGTAGCCGACGCGATTGTCGAACCGGTCGTGGCACCCATTCGGCAGGACTTGACCGACGAGCCGACCATATCCACCGAACAGTTTGGTGTCGTGGCACCGCTTCTCGCGCCGACGCCCGCGTTCGCGGCTGCTGCGCCCGCTGACGCCACAAACGAACTCGCGCCTGCCGCAGACGCCTATCTCCGCGCGCTGCTCGAGCACAACGCAGTACAGGCGGAATCGGCGGTAGTGCAATCGGGGCAGAGCGAGGACATGCTCGTCGATACCATCAACGAGGCGCTCTTTGACCTGGTGGGCGACACCGTAATTGAATTTAGCGCGGCAGGGCCGCAGATTATTGAAGACTACGAAGCAGACGTGAGAGGATACCTAGACCATGAGTGATACCGCATCCGCAGCACCCCGCGTGCCCAAGCGCGTCGCTGCCGTCATTCTCAACTCGCTCAAGGGCGGCGTGGTCCCGCGCATCGGCCTTCCCTACATTACCGTAGGGCGCGAGGTCGAGATCCGCGCCCTGCTCACCGATCTGAGTCTCATCGCCGACGGTGGTGCGAGCTTCCGCTTTCTGGTCGGTCGTTACGGCGCCGGCAAGAGCTTTTTGCTCCAGACCATCCGCACGCACGCCATGGGTGAGGGATTCGTCGTCGCCGATGCAGACTTATCCCCCGAGCGCCGTCTGCAGGGCGGGCAGGGGCAGGGCCTTGCCACCTACCGCGAGCTCATACGCAATATATCGACCAAGACGCGCCCCGAGGGCGGTGCGCTCAACCTTATTCTTGATCGCTGGGTCGCCTCGTACGCCGACGTCGACGAGTCGGTCGTCAATGCCCAACTGGCCCCGCTCGAGGAGATGGTCCACGGCTTCGACTTCACCCGCATGCTCCGCCGCTATCGCACGGCCGTATCCGAGGGCGACGAAGAAGCCATGAGCCGCGTGACCAAATGGATCCGCGGCGAATACCGTACCAAGAGCGAGGCTCGCGCCGAGCTGGGCTCCTCGACCATCATCAGCGATGACGACTGGTACGACTACGTTAAGCTCATCGCGCGTTTTTTGGTCTGCAGCGGCTACAAGGGTATGTTGGTGCTCATCGACGAGCTCGTGAATCTGTATAAGATTCCCAACGCGATCACGCGCCAGTACAACTACGAGAAGATCCTGACCATGTACAACGACACACTCCAGGGCAAGGCGCAGTACCTGGGCATGATCATGGGCGGCACGCCAACCTCCATCGAAGACCGCCGCCGCGGCGTGTTCTCCTACGAGGCTCTGCGCAGCCGACTCGCTCAGGGTCGCTTTGCGCGAGATGATCTCAAAGACATGCTCGCGCCCATCATCCGCCTGCAGCCGCTCACCTACGAGGAGCTGCTGGTGCTCATCGAAAAACTCATGCAAATTCACGCCGGCTACTTTGGCTGGACGCCCACGCTTACCGAGAACGACTTGGTGAACTTCCTCAAGATCGAGTTCGGTCGCGTGGGAGCCGACACGCATCTGACGCCGCGTGAAGTCATTCGTGACTTTATCGAGCTGCTCGACATCCTATGCCAAAACCCCGACGCCAACGTGGCCGAGCTGCTGCAAAGCGTCGGCGGCGACGCGCTGGCGCCGGCAGCCGCAACAGGCGACACGGATACCGCAGGCGGCGACCGTAACTTCGCCGAATTCACCATCTAACCTGCCAAAAAGGGACAGGTTTATTTTGGCAGGCTCTATCTGGGCAAACGTTGAAGCAGTAATGCAGCAAGCCACTGCCCGCCGCGTTGAGAGATTCGCTTTTGAAAGGAGGCCCCGTGAACGCCTTTGACCGCTACGCCCCGTTTATCCAAGACTTCATCTACTCCCACGATTGGGAGAGCTTGCGCTCTATCCAGGTTGCGGCAGCTGATGCCATCTTTAACACGCAAGATAATGTGCTCCTGACGGCATCCACGGCTTCCGGCAAAACCGAGGCAGCCTTCTTTCCCATCCTGACCGAGTTTTGGGAGAACCCGCCCGCAAGCGTGGGCGCCCTCTATATTGGCCCCCTCAAGGCACTCATCAATGATCAGTTCGTCCGCCTCAACGACCTCTGCGAAGAAGCCGACATCCCCGTCTGGCACTGGCATGGCGATGTCTCGCAGTCGCACAAGGCTAAGCTCATCAAAAAACCGAGCGGTATCCTACAGATTACGCCCGAGTCGCTCGAGGCGCTCCTGATCCATAAGCACATGGCGATCCCGCGCATGTTTTGCGACCTGCGCTATGTGGTCATCGACGAGGTCCATTCGCTCATGCGCGGCGACCGCGGCGGGCAGACGCTCTGCCTTATCGAGCGGCTCTCGCGCATGGCAGGCGTGCAGCCCCGCCGCATCGGTCTGTCGGCAACCATCGGCGACCCCGAGCGCACGGGCGCCTTCCTGTCGCAGGGGACGGGACGCAACTGCGTCATCCCCCGTTTTGAGGAGCCGCGCCGCGTGTGGCGCATCTCCATGGAGCACTTCTACAACTCGGGTCCCCAGGCGCAGCAGCGAGGATTCGCGAGCACAGGTCCGCAGGAAGCTGAGGTGCTCGCATGCGAGCGCATTGAGGCAGCGGCACCAGCGGCACTGCCCGCCGGCGCCCAAGACATGCGTCACAGCGGACAGCTCACACAAGAGGAGCGCCGTCAACGTCGTGAGCGGGCACGGGGCAAGGCCGCACCCAAGGACCGCCGAACTTCCTCGGCCCCCGAGGGCGAAGTCGACATCCCACGAGCGACCGAGCAGGCGCTTCTCAACCCCACCGACACGGCGCCCGACAACGCCGACCCCGGTATGGGCTATATCTTTGAGCATACGCGCGGCCGCAAGTGCCTGGTCTTTGCCAACTCGCGCGAGGAGGCAGAGGCCGTGTGCTCCATGCTGCGCAGCTACTGCGAAAGTCGACACGAGCCCGACCGCTTTCTCATCCATCACGGCAATCTTTCGGCATCGCTGCGCGAGACGGCCGAGGAGCTCATGCGCGACGAGGAGCAGGCACAGACAACCGTCACCACCTCTACGCTGGAGCTCGGTATCGATATCGGCCGCCTGGAGCGCGCCTTCCAGATTGACGCGCCGTTTACCGTCAGCTCCTTTTTGCAGCGCATGGGGCGCACGGGACGCCGCGACCTTCCGCCCGAGATGTGGTTTGTCATGCGCGAGGAAGAACCCGAGCCGCGCACGATGATGCCCGAAACCATTCCCTGGAAGCTCCTGCAGGGTATCGCGCTCGTACAACTCTATCGCGAGGAAAAGTGGGTCGAGCCGCCCGAGCTCGATCGACTCCCCTACAGCCTGCTCTATCACCAGACTATGTCGACCCTCGCCAGCACCGGCGAGCTCACGCCGGCCGAACTTGCCCAACGCGTGCTCACGCTCAGTTATTTCCACCGCGTCTCAGCCGATGACTATCGCGTACTGCTGCGCCACCTCATCAAGATCGACCACATCCAGGTCACCGAGGGCGGCGGGCTGATCGTGGGTCTCGCGGGCGAGCGCATCATCAACAACTTTAAGTTCTACGCCGTGTTCCAGGAAAACGAGGAGTTCACCGTTCGCAGCGAGTCGGCCGAGCTGGGCACGATCGTCAATCCGCCCCCGCCCGGTGAGCGCATCGCCATCGCCGGACACTGCTGGATTGTCGAGGAAGTGGACTGGAAGCGCCACACTGTCTTTGCCACGCAGGTCAAGGGCCGGGTGCCGGCCTACTTTGGCGACTGCCCCGGAGACATCAATACGCATGTACTCGAGCGCATGCGCAAAGCGCTCAACGAGCATGCGGCATATCCGTATCTCATGGGCAACGCACGGGCACGTCTTGCACAGGCTCGCCATACGGCCGAGATTTCGGGCCCGGGGGCCAAGACGCTCATTAACCTGGGCGGCGACACCTGGGTGCTCTTCCCCTGGCTGGGCAGCTACGCCTTTTTGGCGCTCGAGCGCTTGCTTAAGATTAAATGCGCCGCAAAGCTGGGCCTTCGCGGGCTCGATCCGTCGCGTCCATACTTTATGCAGTTCAAGATGAAGGCCGACAAGGAGACGTTCTTTGAGGTGCTCGCAGCCGAGGCCGAAAAGGACTTCGACCCCATCGAGCTCGTCTATCCCTGTCTCTTAT
>URFE01000014.1:0-26272 GCA_900546965.1 uncultured Collinsella sp. | reverse complement strand
CATGCCGCCGAAGTTGAAAGGCAGATTGCCGCTCTGGCGGGCTTGCAGCGTCGAGCAGTTACGGCGTTTGGTAAAACGCCGTAACGAACTACCGCGTAACCCCCTAGCTCAGCATTGCATCCATCATCTCGGAGTTGACGGAGTCGTCGGCAGACCACTCGCCATCGTCGTTGCAGGTGTACTTGAAGATAACCGTGGTCTTCCTGGGCTCGGTGGCCTTGGTCACATCGACCATAACCTGACCGGCCATCTTGTACAGCTCGTCATCGGAAGGAACCGTGTCAAGCGCAGCAACCTTCTCCTGATACTGGGTGGAGAAGTCCTCGACGATCTTGTTCATAGACTTGCAGGTGATAGAGACCTCGGCGGTCGCGACGCCCTTGTCCTCGTCGACCGTCACGTCGCCGATCTTGTAGTCAAAGCCCTCAAGATAGGTCTTGGCGTACTCCTTGGGATCGATACCCAGCTGCTCGAACTCGTCGCCCGAAGCCTCCTCCAGACCAGAGAGGAAGTCGTCGCCACCGTTCTTGACCTCGTCAAACTGCGTCGTAAGATCCTCGGTGATGAGCTCCTCAACCGAAGGACCTCCACAGCCGGAAAGCACGACCACGCATGCAACCAAGACGGCCATGAGGGGCGCAAGCAGCAGCTTCTTTTTCATGTTGTTCCTCCCAATGAGCGGCACCGCGCTTCCCGGACGCGGCACACGTTGTAATAAGTAAGCCCATACTATCCACTTATGAACACCCTCGGCAACGCGAAGGCGCGGTCGGTTCGTTTTAGCGTCCGAACGGTTTGCAAGCCCGCCCAACGCGCAATAAAACGCTTCCCCACGATGCAATAAAAAAGGTGGCCGGAAAACCCGACCACCCTTGCACATCCTTTGGACGCCGCAGTTTACTTGCGGACGACCTTAACGATGGCGTCACCGGCGGCGACGGCGGACTCTGCCTCGACGGTGAGCTCGACGTCGGCAAACTCGGCGGTGTTGGACACGGCCACGACGACGCAGTCCTTGTAACCGGCAGCAGCGATCTTGGCGCGGTCGATCTTGAGAATGGGCTGGCCGGCCTTCACGACGTCGTCGGCCTTGACGAAGCCCTCGAAGCCGTCGCCGTTCATGTTGACGGTATCGACGCCAACGTGCACCAGAACCTCGATGCCGCTATCGGACTGCAGACCCACGGCGTGACCCATGGTGACGGTCACCTTACCGTCGCAGGGAGCGTAGACCAGATCGTCCTCGGGCCACACGGCGCAGCCCTTGCCCAGAACCTCGCCGCCAAAGACGGGATCGGGCACGTCGGCCATCTTGATGACCTTGCCCTTGATGGGCGAGCACAGCACGTCGGCGCCGGCAGAAGCAGAGATGGAGGCCGGAGCAGCGGCAGCCGCGGGCTCGGCCTTCTTCTTGAACATATCAAACAGACCCATACGTTTTCTCCTCTTGATTAAGCGCAACGTTGTGCGCATGCCTATGGTGATTATAGTGCCAAATGGTTCAAATGCTAAGGTGGGGACTCGAATCGCGAGCCCTTCCCGGTAGTGCTCGTGGGATGAGCATCTCCTTTGCATCGCGGGTCGATAAGCTGAGTATCGCCTGTGCACGGGACGGGCAGAAGCGGGCGCGCCAAACCCGACACTTCTTTTCGCTCTCGAGTCCCGCCGCCGCCCCGTCCCTGACACTTCCTGATACCGACCGAAACGTGCCAAAATAAAACCGTCCCTTTTTGGTAGGTTTGGCGAGTGTGAATTTTCGGACGCTTAACTAACGAGCGTGGATAATCTCCCACTTTGACTTTGAGGCCGTCACCGAGCCAAAAACGGGAGATTATCCGCTCTCATTTTGGACAACCCCCCCTGTACCAAGCCGAGCTCCATGGTCAAGTAATAACAACTTCTCATCATTAGATTGTTTATATCAATTCTAATAACTATTTAATCCTTAAACTCGTTATTAGAATTGATATGATTAGCCTAATAACGAGTTTCCGGCACTAAAGATATGGAGGGCGCGATGCAAATCGAGGAGAACGGCCAGGGAACGCTCCGCAATAATCTATCGGGGAAATTGGCTTACTATTCGTTTTTTCCAACGCCCTTGCAATCATTGAGGCAGCTAAACCTCACCGAGGAAACCTATCGCACGCTTTCCGCATGCTCACGAAAGCTTGGAGAGCTTGAAGGCATGCTCTACTTTGTTCCCAACGCCGACATGTATCTGACAATGTACGTGCGCAAAGAAGCACTCCTTTCTTCGCAAATTGAAGGAACCCAGTGCACGTTTGACGACCTACTTAGTCCATCGCAAACACAACTCCATCATAAAGATGTCGCAGACGTCGTGAATTACGTCCGTGCTGTCGACCGCGGCGTAGAACTGCTCAAAAAGATGCCCTTGTGCACGAGACTTCTTAGGCAAGTTCATGCGGTCCTGCTGGACGGAGTGCGCGGAACGGAGAAGAATCCAGGCGAGCTGCGCTCCTCACAAAACTGGATTGGCCCCTCAGGCTGCACCATTGCAACCGCATCGTTTGTCCCTCCAAACATTGAAGATTTGAGTAACACGCTCCAGGACCTCGAACGCTTTATCAATGAGCCTCAAGTCGAAATGGATCCGATTGTGCGGGCGGCGCTCGTCCATTACCAATTTGAAACTGCCCATCCATTCCTAGACGGAAACGGTCGCCTGGGCAGGCTTCTCATTACACTTATGCTCATCAATGATGGCGTTCTTCATTCTTGCTTGTTCTATCCATCGTTCCAGTTCAAGAAAAATCGAAGCGAGTACTACCGGCAACTCACATCCGTAAGGGAGAGAGGCACTTACGAGGAATGGATAGAGTTTTTCTGCAACAGTCTTCTCGAGAGTGCGAAGGACTCGGTAGGGTCTTTAAAAAACCTTGTTGACCTCCATAACCGTTCCACAGCAACCATTACCGAAAATCTCGGAAGGACCGCTGCAAACGGGCAAAGGCTGTTGGGCATTCTTGAAGAGCACCCCATCGTCGACACCGCATTCATCGCTGCCCAACTCGATATCGGCAGGAGCACCGCGAGCTCGCTCGTCAAATCATTTGAAGAATTGGGTATCCTCCGTCCGCTCGACGAGTCAAGACAGAGATACCGGCAGTACGGGTATGAAGAGTATCTTTCGATTCTCAGGAAAGACGCCGAGCCGATTAGATAGGCATCGCAGCCCAAGCAAATTAAAGCGAGCGCGGATAATCTCCCACTTTGAGCCCGCACACAGGCCAAAACCGGGAGATTATCCACGCTCATTTCTGACTAGTCATTTAAGAACGTCCCCAATGACTACCCAATGACTACCACGGCAACGCCGATGTTTTGGCAACGCCAGCGAGCGGGTCGCATTTGAGACAAGGTGACGTGAAACGAAAGGGCGCTGACCTTCTGGTCGCGCCCTTGAAGTTGAACGTCAGATTGTCCAAATGCGGCCCGCGCAGCGTCGAGCAGTTACGGCGTTTGGTAAAACGCCGTAACTAACGTGCTCCGTACTGCTCGTAGTAGGCGTCGATGGCGGTCTTGAGCTCGTCGTCGATGACAACCTTGCCGTCGATCTCGTGGTTGTAGAGGGTCTCGACGACCTCAGCCATGGAGACGATGCTCGCGACGGGGAAACCGTACTTGGCCTCGATCTCCTTCTGCGCGGTGGTCACACCGCCCTTGCCGACCTCCATGCGGTTGAGGGACACGATCAGGCCCTTGATCTCGACATCGGCAGCAGCCTTGACCTTGGGATAGGTCTCGTCGATGGACTTGCCGCTGGTGGTAACGTCCTCGACCATGACCACACGGTCGCCGTCCTTGGGCTCATAACCCAGCAGGTTGCCCTTATCGGCACCGTGGTCCTTGGCCTCCTTGCGGTCGCAGCAGTACTTGACCTCCTTGCCGTACAGCTCGTGGTAGGCAATTGCGGTCACGACGGCCAGCGGAATACCCTTGTAGGCCGGTCCAAACAGCACATCAAAGTCGTCGCCAAAGTTATCGTGGATGGCCTGGGCGTAATACTCGCCCAGCTTCTTGAGCTGATAGCCCGTCACGTAAGCGCCGGCGTTCATAAAGAACGGGGACTGACGGCCGCTCTTGAGCGTAAAGCTGCCGAACTTAAGGACGTCGGACTCGACCATAAACTTGATGAACTCTTGCTTGTAAGCCTCCATGCGGGCTCCTCTCGTAATCGCGTACGTGCCTTCCAGTTTAGCGCAGGCGAAGCGTCGATGCGGGCGCGCTTTGGGGCCACGGCATTCTGTAAAGGCTTTGTCAGGGGGAATGGTTTTCCGAACAATGGGGTTGACATGTCAAACCCCCTCATCAAGAATACGGGCGGATTAAAAAGGGGTACGAGATACCCAAAGCGCGCTGCGCTCAGCCTTTAGGAGGTGTGCCATGGAAGGCAGTCCTAGTCGAAAAACCTGCATGTCGCCCTCGGCACGCCGCGAGGACTCCGCACACGCATAAACGCCACCGGCAGATCGCCAAAACCACCGCAAAGGCGCGCTGCACCCTTTGTGGGCTCAAGAGCTTGACGTGAGCGACATCTAGGTTTTTTGAAGCAAATACGACACGTACGCTAACTCCCCTCAACAAGGAGGACCCTATGCTGATGCTCAAAACCGTCACGGTACTCGAAGCCATCTCCAAGCGCCGCCGCACGGCGCGCCCTGCCGCTCACACCGGCCTGTCCAAGAACACCATATTCGCCGCCACCCATAGTGCCGAGGACGCCCTCGTACTGCTTGACGCCACGGCAAACGGCCTCACCGTCGAGCAGGCAACTGAGCGCCTGAACGCCGTCGGCCCCAACACCATCGAGGCAACGACCAAAACGCTCGCCCGCCGCATCGCCGACGCGTTCATCGATCCCTTCGCCGGCATCCTCGCCGCGCTCGCACTGGTCTCGCTCTACATCGACGTGCTCGCCGTGCCCGAACCGCAGCGCGACCCCTCCACGGTCATCGTCATCGGCACCATGCTGCTGGTATCGGGCGGCATGAAGTTTATCCAGGAAGCCCGCAGCGGCAATGCGGCCGAGGCCCTCAAGGACCTGGTCTCCAACACTTGCACCGCCCTGCGCGACGGCGAGCGCATCGAGATCCCCTTCGACGAGCTCGTCCCCGGCGATGTAATCCGTCTCTCTGCCGGCGATATGGTGCCGGCAGATGCCCGCATCATCACCGCGCGCGACCTGTTTGTGATCGAGTCCGTACTCACCGGCGAGAGCGAGGCCGTCGAGAAGACCACCGCCGTCACCGTCGTCGAGGGCGCCAACGGCTCCGCACTGCCACTCTCTGCCTGCAAGAACATCGTCTTTACCGGCACCTCCGTGCAAAACGGCGCCGCCATGGCGCTTGTCGTTGCCACCGGCTCGGACACCTACCTGGGCGGCATCGCCAAGATGCTCAACGGGCGCGGCGAAAAGAGCGCGTTTGACCGCGGCGTCTCGAGCGTCTCCATGCTGCTGGTGCGCCTGATGCTCGTTATGGCGCCGGCCGTCTTTGCCATCAACGCCGCCACCAAGGGCAACGTCATCGACGCGCTGCTGTTCGCCACGAGCGTGGCCGTGGGCATCACGCCGCAGATGCTTCCCGTCATCGTGACCACGAGCCTGTCGCAGGGCGCCAAGGACCTCGTCCGTCGCCAGGTTATCGTCAAGGAGCTGCCGGCGATTCAAAACCTCGGAGCGATGGACGTCCTGTGCTGCGACAAGACCGGCACCCTCACCGAAGACCGCATCGTGCTCGAGCGCTACCTCAACACCGATGGCAACGAGGACGCGCGCGTGCTGCGCCATGCGTTTTTGAACAGCTTCTTCCAGACCGGCCTCAAAAATCTTATCGACCTGGCCGTAATCGACCGTGCCGATGTGACGCCCTCGACCGTCGCACCCGATTCCATGCTGGGCCAGAGCCTGCGCGACCGCTACACCAAGGTCGACGAGGTTCCCTTCGATTTCTCGCGCCGTCGCCTGAGCGTAGTTGTCGCCGACGCCCAAGGCAAAACCCAGATGGTTACCAAGGGCGCTGCCGAGGAAATGCTCGAGATCTGCTCCTTTGTCGAGATCGATGGCATCGCTCAGCCGCTCACCGACGAGAAGCTCGCCCAGATTCGCAAGCAGATCGCCGGACTTAACGCCGAGGGCCTACGCGTAATTGCCGTGGCGCAGAAGACCAATCCGCGCTGCGTGGGCGAGTTTGGCATCGCCGACGAGTGCGACATGGTGCTGATGGGCTTTTTGGCCTTCCTCGATCCGCCCAAAGCAAGTGCCGCGGGCGCCGTCGCCACCCTCGAGGCCAAGGGCGTGGCGGTCAAGGTCCTAACCGGCGACAACGACCGCGTCGCCGCCACCGTCTGCGAGCAGATTGGTATCGATGCGAGCAACGTCTTGCTCGGCTCCGAGATCGATGCGCTCGATGACGCCGAACTTGCCAAGCGCGCCGAGAAAACCCACCTCTTCGCCAAGCTCTCGCCGCTGCAGAAGGCGCGCCTGGTACGTGTCATGCGCGAGATGCTCGGCCACACCGTGGGCTTTATGGGCGACGGCATCAACGACGCCGCCGCCATGCGTGCGAGCGATTGCGGCATCTCGGTCGATTCGGCCGTCGATATTGCCAAGGAATCCGCCGATATCATCTTGCTTCAGAAGGACCTGGGCGTGCTCGAGCGCGGCATCATCGAAGGCCGCCGCACTTACGGCAACCTGCTCAAGTACCTCAAGACCACGGTGAGCTCCAACTTTGGCAATGTGCTGTCCGTGACCGTCGCGAGCCTGTTCTTGCCGTTTTTGCCCATGAGCGCCCTGCAGCTGGTACTGCTGTCGCTGGTCTACGAGATCGTGTGCATCGCACTGCCGTGGGACACCGTCGATGACGCCTGGACTGCCCGCCCGCGTGCCTGGGACGCCGCGTCCATCAAGGGCTTTATGCTCGAGCTGGGCCCCGTGAGCTCGCTGTTTGACATCGTGACCTTCGCCGCGCTCTTCTTTGTCGTGTGCCCCGCCGCCGTGGACGCAAGCTGGTCCGAGCTTGCCACCGCGGGCGACGTCGCGGGTATGGCGACCTTTGCTGCGCTCTTCCAGAGCGGCTGGTTTGTCGAGTCCATGTGGTCGCAGACACTCGTGGTCCACATGTTGCGCTCCCCGCATCTGCCGAGCCCGCGCGACCACGCCGCGCCCGCATTGTGCGTTCTTACCGTGCTGGGCCTGGCGCTCGTCACCTGGCTGCCGGCAAGCCCCATCGCCGATGCGCTCGGCCTCATGCCGCTGCCCACGAGCTTTTTTGGGCTGCTCATTGGCATCGTTACCGCCTATATCGCGCTCACCCAGCTGGCGAAGCGCCGCTACATTGCCCGCCACGGCGAGCTGCTGTAGCAAGTAGACGGAAAACACCCTGCCAGCTGCCGTTGCCACTACCACAGCTGCCAACGCCGCTGCCGTTGCCTCTGCCGCCGCCGCAGTCTATCCCCCCAGCAGTTGCGGTGAAATAGTTCCTGTTTAAAGCCCCGTGACTTTAATTTAGGGACTATTCCACCGCAACTTATTGGGAGATTAGCTAGTCCTTGGGTGTCCAGGACCAGAAGAAGTTGATAAGGGCCACACGCGAGGCGGTACCGGCCTTTTTGTTGATCGAAGAAATGTGGCGATAGAGCGTGGAGCGCGAAAGGAAGAGCGTTGTGGCGATGTCCTGAACGCTCTGGTCCGAAACGACCAAGACCTCAAGAATATCGCGCTCGCGCTCCGTAAGCCCAAAGGTGGCGACGAAGGCATCGAGGCGCTCATCGGACGTGAGCTCCGCTGCCTCCACGGGCTCAGGGTCGGAGCATGTGGGCGCAAGATCCCCACCAAGATCGTCGGTGGCAAGCGGCAGTCCGTCCCGCATCGCGGCATCATCGGCCCGTTGCCCCAACTGCCCCAGCAGCGTAATCGCAATGCCCACAAACATCACGAGCGCCGCACCGACCGCAGCCAGCACATTTTGACTCGAGATAATCGCCACTGCCGGCGCCGTCACGAACATCGAGCACACGTTGTTGACGACGCGACCCATGCACGGCCAAAAATATGACCAGCGCGCATAGAGCGAGACGGCGGCATATTTTGTGGTAAAGAACACCACGAAAAAGCCCAAGCCCAGATAAAAGATGATCGTGGCAGCAAGCTCGTTGCCGCCATTGCCATCGACGATGAGCACAAAGAACGAAAGCGTGGACAGTATGGCGGCACATGTCATGCCGATATTCATATACGAGCGGCCGTGCAGGTCAAATAGTGCGCCAGCGACCAACGAGCTCACGACAAGCAGCAGGCGCGGCCAATCGCCCAAATCGACGGCTCCGACAGCATGCAGGGTCGTGAAGCCCGCGTTGAGAGCGGCGAATACGCTGGAAAGATACGCCGTCGCCACGGTCAGGCGAACTACGGCGCGACGGAATGCCGCCTTTGCCTCGGGATCGTCATGCCACTTGGCGCCATATTCCAGAGCATCTACCGAAAGCCCGGCAGCACTGGGTTCAAAGTTGGGATCGGACTCGTCGCGCAGCTTGGCGCGTCGGGCACCGTGGAGCAACGCCACCTGCGCGATCGCACAGACGACCAGAACAGCCTGCTGAGGAATGCCGACAGGCACCACCATGTGGTTGAGAACCTGCACCAGAACGCCCATGGCGTAAGAAAGTGCGGCGGCGCGCGCCAAGCAGGGCGTTCGCGCAAAGCGCCTCGCAAAATTTGCATGAGCAGTCGATCCGCAGTAGCCCAGCGCGCAGCACGCCACCAAACCGCCGGTAATTACCACCTCAACCTGAACCGCCATAATCAACAGCAGCAATGCCGCCACCAGCAAAACGCCCGTGACGTCACTCGTCGCGTCAATGGCATGGGGACGGCGATAGTACAGAATGGGACGCACAAAAAAGCCAATCACGCTCGCGCCGATGACAAGGCTCTCATAAATAACGACCTCGTTCGGAGACACGAACTCGGCCATGCGCACATCAAAAGATACTCGCACGCCAAAAACGTGAAGAAGAACAGCACCAGGCATATAATCTCCCGAATGCCCCGACGCAAATATGCGGTTGTGTCTCCCATGCCCCTCATGGTTAACCCCCAGTCGCTCAATTGTCTGGAAATCTATTTTAATAAAGAACCAGTCTCAATATCGAAGCCAGGCTTGAAATGCTGCAAATTTGACCCCAGCCGTTCACGTCACACCGCGGTTTTGAGCCTCATGGACCAGAAGGGGCACGCGCGGCCTCTAGCTCGGCAAGGAGTGTCTCCAACTGCCACTCATTTAAGTACGTCCCCAATGAGTGCCCAATGACTACCCGCAGCAAGGAGTGTCCCTATGTGTCGGATGAAAAATGGGCCATGTGTCCCAGCTGTGGAGACTCCTTGAGCCGTCTGGGTATCGCGAAGGATCGCGCACTCCCCCATCATCAAAAGTGACACACGCTACCAGTTGATGGGAGGCAGCTATGGGCTTCTTTGACAAGATGTTCGAGAAGAAAGAGTGCGCGATTTGCGGTACCGAGCTGGGACTTTTGGGAAAGACCAAAATCAACGAAGGCTACCTGTGCAAAGAATGCGCCGGCAAGCTCTCCCCCTACTTTCACGGCTATCGCTCCAGCACCGCGGACGATATCCGTGAGCAACTCGCCTACCGCGAGGCCAACGCCGAGCGCCTGTCTTCGTTCAACCCCACGCGCACGCTTTCTGCCGGGCGCACCAATATTATGCTCGATGAGGACGCGGGCCTGTTGATCATCACTTCGCAGAGCCGCTGGCGCGACGCCAATCCCGACATCATCGAGTTCTCGCAGGTACTCGGCTGCGATATGGATATCGACGAGCATCGCACCGAGATCTATCGCGAGACCAAGGACGGCGAGCGCGAGAGCTACAATCCGCCGCGCTATGACCTGGATTACGACTTTAACCTGACCATTCACGTCAACACGCCGTACTTTACCGAGATCAACCTGCGCGTGAACGACTCCACCATCGATCAGCGCGGCTCCATCGAATACCGCGAGGCCAAGCGCCAGGCAACCGAGGTCCGCGACGCGCTGGTGCAGCTGCGCCAGGAGACGCGCGACAGCGTCGTGGCCGCCAAGGCCCCCAAGACCGCGGTGACCTGCCCCTTCTGCGGAGCCACCACCATTCCCGATGCCAGTGGGCGCTGCGAATACTGCGGCGGCGCCATCGGCGCATAGCCTCCGGCAGCGAAAGGACCGATCATGGCCTTCGAGAGCGTTAACTATCAGTGCCCTGCCTGCGGTGGCCCCTTGCATTTTGCCAGCGCCGAGCAAAAGCTCGTCTGCGACTACTGTGACTCGCGCTTTGAAGTCGAAGAAGTCGAGGCACTCTATCGCGAGCGCCAGGACAAGGCAGACGCCAAAGCCGACGCCGCAGCGGCAGCGCCCAAGCCCGCCGCCGACGCTGCGGTGCAGGAGCTGGCTCAAAACGCCGGCTACATCTGCTCGTCGTGCGGCGCCGAGCTCGTGTCCGACGGCACCGTCGCCGTCACCACCTGCCCGTACTGCGGTAACTCCGCCGTGGCACCTGGCCAGCTCTCGGGCGACTTCTCACCCGACCTGGTGATTCCGTTTAAGCTCAGTCGCGACGACGTCCTGGCCGCGCTCAAAGAGCACTACAAAGGCAAGATTCTGCTGCCCAAGAGCTTTGTCACCGACAACCACATCGACGAGGTTCAAGGCGTCTACGTGCCGTTTTGGCTCTACGGTGCCCGCGTGGACGGCGAAGTGTGCTTCGACGCAACCAACGAGACCGTGACCGAGGAATCCGACCGCACCGTCACGACCACCGACCACTACGATGCCTATCGCAAGGGCAATATCTCGTTTAAGCGCGTGCCCGTCGATGGATCGTCCAAGATGCCCGACGGCCACATGGACGCCATCGAGCCGTTTGACTACGACGCGCTGCGTCCGTTCTCGGTCGCATATATGCCCGGCTACATCGCCAACCGCTACGACGAGGACTGCGAAACCTGCAAGGCGCGCG
The DNA here is from genome assembly GCA_900546965.1 of uncultured Collinsella sp. Taxonomy (GTDB): domain Bacteria; phylum Actinomycetota; class Coriobacteriia; order Coriobacteriales; family Coriobacteriaceae; genus Collinsella. The sequence goes on along the minus strand of URFE01000014.1, from coordinate 15,231 downwards.
CCGAACGCCGCATGGAGGAAAGCACGATCTCGGCCCTGCGCGAAACCGTCGTCGACGAATATGACGATGCCACGGTCGAAAGCAAGCAGCTCGACTACACCTGGGAAGACAGCGACTATGCCCTGTTCCCCGTGTGGATGCTTTCCACCTCGTGGAACGGCAAGAGCTACCTGTTTGCCATGAACGGCCAAACCGGCCGTATGGTCGGCGAGCTTCCTTGCTCCAAGCCCAAGCTCGCTATCGCCTCGGTGCTGTTCTTTGTGATCGGATTTGTCCTCTCCCAGATCCTCTTCATGGGTGAGAACGCCTTCGATCCGGATTACCTCACCTTTGATATCGAGGGCATCCTCATCAACATCGTCGCGCCGCTGATCATCGTGGTCATCGCAGACGTGCTGCTGGTGGGCCAGCTCAAGACGGCCAACGAGGCCACCCACGCCGATTGCTACTGTGGCGAGCTCGACCTGACCGAGAAGCACGACACCTTCAGCCACACCGAGACCACCGTTGTCATGAAGGACGACAAGGACGATTAACCATCCTGACCAATACCACCCGGCCTTTGACGAGAAAGGAAGATCACCATGGGACTCTTGAAAGCTGGATTGGGTGCTGCCGGCGGCGTCATGGCCGACCAGTGGAAGGAATTTATCTACTGCGAATCGATGCCCGCTGACGTCTTGGCCTGCAAGGGCAGCAAGCGCACCGGCGGCCGCAGCTCCAACACGCGCGGCGAGGACAACGTCATCTCCAACGGCTCGGTCATCGCCGTCAACGACGGCCAGGGCATGCTCGTGGTGCAAAACGGCAAGATCATCGAAGTCGCGCTGGAGCCCGGTGAGTTCGTCTTTGACACCGGCAGCGAGCCGAGCGTCTTTAGCGGCAACCTGGGCGATTCCATCAAGGAGACCTTCGCCAATATCGGCAGCCGCTTTACCTTTGGCGGCGACGCGGGCAAGGACCAGCGTGTCTACTTCATCAACACCAAGGAGATCATCGGCAACAAGTACGGCACCGCCTCGCCCGTGCCCTTCCGCGTGGTCGATAACAACATTGGCCTGGACGTCGACATCTCCGTGCGCTGCAACGGCGAGTATTCGTACCGCATCACCAACCCGCTGCTGTTCTACACCAACGTATGCGGCAACGTGACCGATAGCTACACGCGCGACAAGATCGACAGCCAGCTTAAGTCCGAGCTGCTCACCGCCCTGCAGCCCGCCTTTGCCAAGATCTCGGAGATGGGCATCCGCTACAGCGCCATCCCCGGCCACACCACCGAGCTCGCCCGCGCGCTCAACGAGGTCCTCTCTGCCGACTGGCGTGACCTGCGCGGCGTTGAGATCGTAAGCTTTGGCGTCAACTCCATCGCCGCCTCGCAAGAAGACGAGCAGATGATCAAGGACCTGCAGAAAGCCGCGGTCATGCGCGATCCCACCATGGCGGCCGCCAACATCGCCAGCGCCCAGAGCGACGCGATGCGCGCCGCGGCGGCCAACCCCAACGGCGCGATGGCCGGCTTTATGGGCATGGGCATGGCGGGCGGCATGGGCGGCATGAACGCCAGCCAGCTGTTCGCCGCCGGCCAGGCACAGCAGCAGGCCGCCCCGCAGCCAGCTCCGGCACCGGCCCCCGCATCGGCTCCTGCCGCTGCCCCCGCGGCCGGTGCATGGACCTGCAGCTGCGGTGCCACCAACACCGGCAAGTTCTGCTCCGAGTGCGGTAGTCCCGCACCCGCCCCGGCACCGGCCAAGTGGTTCTGCCCCAACTGCGGTAGCGAAAACGGTGGCAAGTTCTGCAGCAATTGCGGAACACCCAGGCCCTAGCCCCTCTACCTGGTAATTGGCGGGGGATCCGCCACCCCCGCATTTGCTTCTATGGGTTTCGTTCGATGAAGGAGGACACCATGAAGACAACGTTCAAAAAGTCCGTACTCGCATTTCTGACATGCGTCCTGGCGCTCGCCTTTGCCCTGACGGGCTGCAGCGGCGGCGGCAAGGACCCCAAGGCCAACTTCGTCGGCAGCTGGCAGTACTCGGGTGGAACCTTGGATGGCGAAGAGCTCACCGATGAGTACATGGATATGCTCAAGGAGTGGGGCCTCAACTGCGTCCTGATCCTCGACGAGGACGGCACAGGCGTCCTCGATATGTTCCTTGAGGTCGCCGACCTGAAATGGGAAGCCAAGGACGCCACCACCGTAACGATCACCGCCGAAGATGAGTCGCACGACCTGAAGCTCAAGGACGACAAGCTCGTCCTTGAGGTGGAAGGCGACAAGCTTATCTTCACCAAGTCCGACAAGGATCTGTCCGGCACGGTGAAGAAGGATCGCGAGGCGGCCGAGAAGGAAGAGGAGATCGATGAGGCCGTCGAAGACGACGATGTCCAGAGTGTCGAAATCTCCCCCGCCGTCACCGTCGCCGATGACGATCTGTGCACCATCACCATCACCGAGAAATTCAAGGACGACTGGGGCGACATCGGCTTTGTCGTCAACATCACCAACAAGAGCGACAAGGACCTGACCTTCTACGCTCCTTCCGGCAAGACCAACGTCAACGGCACTATGAAGGAACCCTGGTTCTCGGCTAACCTGATGCCCGGCACCAGCGCCACCGAGGAATTCACGTTCTCGAGCGGCGAGCTTGACAGCCTTGACGACCTGGTCAATACGACCATCGGCATCGACGCCTACCTGACCGATTCCTACGAGGACGTCGCCTCCTACAGCGCAACCATCGCGTAGCGGCAGACATCGACGGCCGCGGATTGGCGGATACATCCGCGCACATGTCAGGCGGGGCCGCAGGAAATGATCCTGCGGCCCCGCCGCTTTATGCCGACAGCACTGCCCGTACAAGCAGGTCGCCCGCCGTTTTTAGATGCAAAACGGCGGGCGACCTATCTTCGGCGTTGGAGCACGGGCGGCACACCGACTACGGGCGCTCCATGTTGGGGACGATGCTGCCTTCGGTCACCGCATGCACGGCAAGACGCATGATGTTGTCGTAGCCGGTCTTGTTGAGAATCTCCGAGATGCGGCGTTTGATGGTGCCCTCGCTCATAAACAGCTCGGCCGCGATCTCACGGCGGCTCTTACCCTCGCAGGCAAGGCGCAAGATCGACAGCTCGACATCGTCGAGGGCCGCCGTGCCCGAGAAGATGCTCTCGGGCGGCTTGGGAAACGTGCAGTAACCCGCCAGCGTGGAGCGCATCACGGCGAATAGCTCGTCGATACCGACGTTCTTGTACACAAAGCTGTCGACGCCCGCCTCGCGCGCCTGGTCCACAAAGGTGATCTCGGGCATACCCGTCATGATAATGACGCGGCACTCGGGCAGTTGTTCTTTAATGCGCGCCGCCGCCACGATGCCGTTGGAATCATGCTCGGTGCATACGTCCATCAGTATCATGTCCGGACGCTCCTTGAGCGCGACACCCAAGGCCTCGGAAGCATCGGCAATGGCGGAAACAACGGTCATATCGGGCTGGTCGCCAACGGAGCGCGCCAGACTCTCGCGCAGGATGGCCTGGTCTTCGACTATAAGGACGCGGATCATGAGCTTCTCCTTTGGACCGTGGCGTTGGAGGCGAGCGGGATGGACACCGTAAGCGTGAAGGGCGGGGCGGTGTGGACTTCCAGGCTGCCGCCCAGATTCCGTGCGACATGCCTCATACCTGGGATACCCGTTCCCTCGCGATACGATACGGGTGCAGGCGCGCCGTCGTTAGAAACGGCCATCCGCGCAACAGTGCCGTCTTCCGACGTCTCCTGCCGCAGGCGCACATGGACCTGATGGGCCTGTGCATGCTTGGTGGCATTGGTCGAGGCCTCGCGGATAATCTGCAGAAAGGCTGCGGCGACACGCGCGTCGCTTGGCAGCTCGCCCTCCACATCGATCTGCACACTCACCAGGCCAAAAGCATGGACGATATCACCCAACTGCTCCGCCGGCTCACTGGCGCCGCCACTGCGCAAATCGGCGGCAATTGAGCGCAGCAACGGGTCAATCTGCTCGAGCGACTCGTCGTCCAGGCGCCCCTCCTCCAAATAGCGATGGAGAATGGACAGGCGCTGCCCAATCACATCGTGAACGCGGGCGCGCATACGTAGGTAGGCCGCATTGTCGGCAACCTTTTTAACTTCTTCAATCTGGGACTGGAGCTCTTGGCCCGCAAGCTCAAGTAGGTGGTTTGCTTGCGCCAAGCGGTCGTAGGCGTGTGCGTATTCCGTCACGTCCAGTCCGATAATGCGCTCAAAGAGGCGGCCCGAAACCATAACCTCGTCGTGCACAAATAGGCGAATCTCGGCGGGAGAAATCTCAATCACCGCGCGAGCATCACCAAAACGGTCCAAGTTAATCCGAACACGGTTCCTACTGCTTTCGGGCATTTGCATGCTAAGTTTGCGCAAGTCGTTCCATGTGCCGCTCATGTCACCTAGATCGGTGGGCATATGAAGTTCCACCAGGTTTTTGCGCATGCAGCGGTTCATGAGCAGCGGACGGCCCCTCGGGTCCAGATACAGGATGCCCAGGGGAATCACGTTGATGGTCTCGATCGTCGAGAACGCGGTGATATCCTCCTGGCGGTTACGGACGTCCATCAAGAGCGCCGCGATGGAACGGAACAGGAAGAACGCTCCCTCTGCGATAAGGACAACGGTCCACGCCGAGCCCATGGCAAAAACCACCGGCGGCGTAACGGTGACAACAAGCAGCAGCTCGACCAGCATGACGGGGCGACGATAACGCACCATAAGCACCACGCCATAGGCAAAGATTGCGGCATTGAGCCACAGCACTCCGCCCATTGCCCTGGCGCAAACGTCAAGCGGCGCCACCAGATACGAGCCAGACGACGCGAACAGGATAAGCGCCGAAACCACCAGGTGAAGCACGAGGCTCGCCTCGTAGGCGCAAATCACCTTACGGTTATAGGACGAGCGGCGCGATGAAATGAGCGGGACGTGGATCGTCTGCAGACACGCAGCCAGGGCAAAGACAACATCGAGCGCAACGATTTGGGGAAGGATGAGCGAAATCTGCATCGTCACTCACCCGCCCTCGGCATCAAGACGATCATGCGCAGCTGGCCGGGCTCGCCCTCAAGGCGGTATGCCACGTTGCGCCCTTGCAGAGCGCTTTCGAGCTCTTGCGCAGCGGGCGTCTGCGAAAGATCTGCATCATCGTTGGAAAAAAGCGTGGCGCGCAGCTCGACACTGCATCGGTCATGGTCGCCCAAGTGATACATAAGCGCCGGATGGTCGGTGGTGTAGGCAAAAAACGCAAAGTCATACACGCAGTCGTACAGGGCGCTTACCGTACTGGCGTACATCGGGCGCCGTATGGCGATAATCGAGGCGCAATCGATATCGATGGTGCGCAGGTCGCTTGCGAGCTCGTTGGCAATGAGCTGAATGCGGTCGCGATCAAAACCGCTCTCCCCGTGCTGCGCCAACGTGAGCGACCCCTTGCGCTTGCAATAGGCGACGAGCATCTTGGCGCGCTGCAGCATGCGGTAGCGCTCGTGCGAAGACGCTTCGTCGGTCAACGGCGGCAGCGAGCTCAGCAGGTTGTACATCCCTTCGAGCGCGTGGGCAAGCGCTTGATCCACGTCTTGGACCAGCAAGGTCTCGGCCTCTTGATCTGCCAAATGCGTCTTAAGGTCGTAGTCGGCGGCGAGCAGCTCGTTTTGACGCTGCAACTCCATGCGACGATGTGCCAGTTCACGGTTAAGCTCGTTGAGCTCCAACACGTCTTGGGCAAGCAGGGCCGATCCGCCCAGCAGTGGAAAGGCACGGTACATCACATCGGGATCGGACGCCACGGCAAAGGCATGGGCGCGGCCGTGCTCCTGGGTTTGCAACTCCTCGCGCACGCCTACCGGCGTTGGCTTTGACACCGGCGTGGCATAGACCTCCTGCAGGTCGCGCGTTAGAACTTTGAGGTCAAGCGGCAAGGTGTCGAAGATGCCGGCGATGTCGTGATACGACGGAATGACACCGCAATCGAGACAGATTTCCATCGCCACCACGCACAGGACGCAATAGATGAGCGAGAAGTTGAGCCTCCATGCCCAGGGCACGCGCAGAGCATATGAGATGGCAAAGAACGCACCGCCCAGCAGCACGAGCGCCGCCGTGCCCGAGAAACGTTGGATGCGAAAGGACGAGGACCGGCCCACCAGGATAAAAAAGGCCACAAAGTTAAAGGCCGTCCACACGAGGACGGCGAAATAACCCCAGCCGTACGTGTAATCGTTGCTCCAGGTGTCGCTTGTACGGTCAAAGTGGAAGACCTGCTGGTGAAAATCGTTGGTGAGCACAAATCCGATAAGCAGGATAGCCACAATCCACAGCGCAGCGCAGTAGCGGCGACCCAGGCGGTGTTGCTCCAGGCCCGCAAGGCGCAGACCACACAACTGGTAGAGCAGCGGAATGAGTGTCATGGGCACGTAGTACAGGTACCACAGCACGGTGGCATAGAACGGCGTGAACGACTTGTACTTGAGAATGACTTCGATCATCCACAGGGCGCAGATGGTGGCGACGGCAACAAGGCGGCGGCGCAGCACATAGTCCAAACAGCGCAGATAGACCGATACGCCCCAGATCGAAAATATAATTGCGGCGACAAGCAGCGGGAGAGAGCTCGAGTGGGCGAGCGCATCCACGACCTCTTCGGACACCCCGCCATAGGCTGGCACGGCGTTAGAAAGTTTGGGGTCGAAGGCGAACAGTGCCGGCAAGACTGCCAAAAGCATGAGGAACATCGCGGTGATGACACCGGCGATAGCAAAGACGCGGTGGCGGTACACCTGATGTGTTATGCCAACAAGGAATCGCGGCATGGCGAAGAGCCTGCCGCCCCTGGGATCCGCCACGGGTGCGGATCGGGCGGCCGCGTTGCCGATATGTCGCTCGCGGGTACCCATAGTGCTTTTAGTGTACCGACAGATGGGTCGAAAAAGCGGGCCGCATGTCCCAAAATCCGCAGACGGCAAGGCGCCCGGCAGCCTCCCCCGTCTGGCACTTCCCGATATCCGCCCGCCCCAAACCACCGCAAAGGAGACGGGCACCTTTGTGGTGGTTTGGGGCGATGCGCTAGTCCACGGTGATGTCGAGGTTCTTGCCGATGAGACCTACGTAGCCGCCCTCGGCTGCCTTGGGGCTGTCAGCATGGCAGAGGACCCACTTGTCGGCCTTCCAGTAGCAGTAGCTGTCACCGGCGGCAGGCATGTCGGATGCAGCCTCGGGGCGCGGGCCGTTGGTGCCCGCCGGCAGCGCCACCATCACCTGGAAGCCGCCGTCATCGACCATGCAGGGCGTGTAGTGGAGCGTGGTGTTGAAGACTTCGACGACCGTACCCGCCGGCACGCGGAACGCCTTGACGCACGCGGTGTCGAGCTTACCGTCCTCGATCTCCCAGCGATGCGCCACGAGCAGGATAAAGTCGCGAGCGCCCAGGTTGAATTCGCTCGCGCGGTGATACTCCAGGCAGTTGAGTCGTGTATTGTGGCCGTTGCACCAGCCGAGCTGGAAGGGACGGCCACCAAACATGAGAAAGCCAAGCTTGTCGGCATCCTTGACGTCCTCGAGCTCCGGCGCACTTGCAACGTACTTGCTGCCTTCGGGAATGGGCGTGGCAGAGAGCGCCTCGAGCACGGGCGACGTAAGCTCGGACGGAACGTCATCCCAAACGTTGCCATAGGATTTGAATTCGGGATCGTTGACAGAGTAGATATGCATGTTCACTCCTGTTCGTAAATGTGACTATACGAACATTCTAGAACAAACATGAGCGATTTTGAACGCTCGTCCCGACCAATCAACAAAAAGGCGCCCCCGCATAAGCGAAGGCGCCCAATGCACGCGTTTTGGGCGATAAAGCCCTTACGCCTGCTGATAGTGCAGGTGCTTCTCGTCGATATCGGCCAGGTCGCGGTCGAGGTAGCGGCGCGCGAGCCAGTTGGCCATGGGAAGGTTCTGGTCCAGGTAGTTGCCGCACTCCTCGGGAGCGGCACCGGGGACATCGCCCTCAAAGTCGGCGACAAACTCGAACAGCTCACGCACGAGCGGCAGGATCTCCTCGCTCGTCACCTCGCCAAATACGACGAGGTAAAAGCCCGTGCGGCAGCCCATGGGGCCAAAGTAGACAATGCGGCTCGACCACTCGGCATTATTGCGAAGGAACGTCGCGCCCAGGTGCTCAATGGTGTGACACTCGGCCGTGTTCATGACCGGCTCCTTGTTGGGCGTAGTCAGGCGCAGGTCAAACGTGGTGACGGCAGCACCGGTCGCCGGATCGCGGTCGATGCGGCTCACATACACGCCGGGCTCAAGCAGCAGATGGTCAACGGAAAAACTCGCGATGCGCTCCATGGCAGATCCTCTCGGTAGTCAATTTGGGACGGGCTCTTTTAGCTGGTTCGAATGGTCGCACCAATCATACCAGTCAAAAAAGCCCCGTCCCAAAAAGACAGCTTAGCCAAGGACGCGGGCCATACGCGTCTTGAACTCGGACAGGAAGCGCGGAGCATCCACGGTCAGTGCCACAAGCGCGCTCTTGTCCGGATCGGACAGGCGGCGCTCATCGCAGATGGTGCGACCGCGGTACTCGCCCAGCAGATCAACACGCAGGTTGCAGCCGAGCGCACCTACGAGCGTGGGGTCGATCGCCACGGCAACGGCCAGCGGATCGTGCAGCGCGCAACCGCCCAGGTAGGGCGCGTTCATTTCGTACGAACCGATATAGTGCTCGACCATGCTCGCAAACGCGCAGCCCGCCATGGTGCCCGAGCCCGTCCAGCCGGCAATGTCGCGGCGTGTGAGCACCACGCGATGCGTCACGTCCAGACCCACCATGGTGAGCTTACGGCCCGAGCGTAGCACCGCGTCGGCTGCCTCGGGGTCGCTCGCCATATTGGCCTCGGCGCCCGCGCTCACGTTGCCGGGCACGGTAAGGGCGCCGCCCATCACGACCACGCGGCCGATGGACATCATCGCCGCCGCATCGCGCTCCAGGGCGAGCGCCAGGTTGGAGAGCGGGCCAGTCGCTACGTAGACCAGATCGGGACCATAGGTGCGCGCGGCATCGATCAGATAATCGACCGCAGCGTTGCCGTCGGCCGAGGTCGCCCCCACCGGCTCGTAGGGCGACGCGGGCACGCTCGCGCCGCCGATGCCGTTCTTGCCGTGAATGAGCGCGGTGGACGCCGGCGGCGTATAGGGCTCAGTCGCCTGCAGAGGACGGTCGGCACCCAGGTACACCGGAACCTCGGGGCGACCCAGCAGATCGAGCACCGCCAGGCAATTGTGCGCCGATTGCTCGACGCGCACGTTACCAAAGCACGTGGTGATGCCCACGAGCTCCACCTCGGGGCTCGCGATGGCATAGGCCAGCGCCATCGCATCGTCAACACCCATATCCAGATCAAGGATCAGCTTCTTGATTGCCATTGTTCTACTCCGCTTCTCCGTCTTTATCGTTTAACCAAACCAATGTTCAACTTCGGCGCGCGTGGGAATCGATTGCTGAGCGCCCAGGCGCGACACCGTCACTGCCGAGGCGCGAGCACCCGCGGCCATGCACTCAAAGAGCGGCAAGCCCTCTAGGCGAGCCGCCGCCAACGCGCCGATAAACGTATCGCCGGCGGCCGTGGTATCGACTACCGTACTCGAAAGTGCCGGTATGCGCAGCAGCTCACCGTCATCGCCGAGCGTAACCGAGCCGGCACCGCCCAACGTGATGACCGCAGCTCCGGCACCCCTAGCGAGCAGGGCGCTGAGCGCCGCGACGCAGCTTGCATCGTCCGCGGGCAAGATTCCCGTCAGCACCTGGCACTCGGTCTCGTTGGGACAGACCAGGTCGACCGCAGGCCAGACCTCCGCAGGCAGCTCGCAGGCAGGAGCTGGATTAAAGACCGTATAGAACCCCAGCCCGTGAGCGCGAACAAGCGCCTCGGCCGTCGCCGCAAGGTCACATTCGCCCTGGGCGATAAAGACGCTTCCGGCAGCCGGGGCAATCTCGCTGGCGTCGCCGTCGAACTCATGGGCCACCAGACGCCTCAGCGCGCAGGCAACGTCCGCGCCCGCAAGCGCATGGTTGGCGCCCGGTGACAGTATGATGCGGTTGTCGCCCTCGCAGCGAATGATGGTCGCCGTTCCCGTCTCCACGTCATCGCGATGCACCACAAAGTCACAGTCCACGCCGGCGTCTTGGAGCCCCGCCACGAGCGACGCGCCGAACGCGTCGCGACCGACCGCGCCGATCATGTGCGTGCACGCGCCCATACGCGCGGCAGCTACGGCCTGATTGGCGCCCTTGCCGCCGGCGTTGGTGATAAACCCGCTGCCGCCGACGGTCTCGCCCGCACGCGGTATGCGCTCGCACGCCACCGAAAGGTCCATGTTCATGCTGCCGAACACCGCAACGATGCCGCGATCTGCCATGGAAACCTCCTCATCTGCGGGCTTTGCACCCACCGTCGACCGTCGATTGCGCGCCTTCGCACCTCTATAACTTTAGTTCACTTTGATGTGAACGCACCCTTGAGGTTGCGCCAGCAGCAAGCATTCACAGGAGCAGGCAGCTACAATGAATACGTGCTGATTATTCTCGTCATTGGATGATGTTTTATGGAACAATTCTCGCAATCGGGCTCGCGCGGTCGACGCCGCACGGGCAACGAGCCGGCGCCGCACGAACGCGTGAAGAGCGAACGCCGTGCCAACGAGCCGCGACGCACCACGAGCCCCCATCGCGCTTCTGCCAACAACGCGGGCCGCGCCAACACTCCCGCCGCGGAGCAGACGCCTGCTCGCCCCAAGTCCCGCTACATCCCTGCCCTTGACGGCCTGCGCACGCTTGCCGTCGTCGCGGTGGTGCTCTATCACCTCAACCTCACGTGGGCGCAGGGCGGTCTGCTCGGCGTCACGATCTTCTTTGTGCTTTCGGGCTATCTGATCACGCGCTTGCTGCTAAACGAAGTCGCTAAGACCGGCCGCATCGACCTCAAGAGCTTCTGGATCCGCCGCATCCGTCGCCTGGTCCCCGCCGTGGTGACCGTCGTGGTGGTGACCTGTGCTCTGTGCACCGTCTTCAACCACGTGATGCTCACCAAGATGCGCCCCGACATCCTGCCGTCGCTGTTGTTCTTCAACAACTGGTGGCAGATTGCCCAAAACGTCTCGTACTTCAATGCTCTGGGCGACCCCTCGCCGCTCACGCACTTTTGGTCGCTTGCCATCGAGGAACAGTTCTACCTGATTTGGCCGCCGCTGCTGTTTGCCATGGTATCCATGCATGTGAGCAAACCCAACACGCGCCGCGTGGTTCTAGGCCTTGCCGCGGTATCTGCCCTTGCCATGATGGTGCTTTACAACCCTGCCGCCGACCCCAGCCGCGTGTACTACGGCACCGACACCCGCGTGTTCTCGCTGCTGCTGGGTGCCTGGATGGCCTTTATCCCCGATCGCGACCTGGCGCCGGTTCGTCTCGCCCATCGTTTGGGGCTCAATCGCCTGGCTGGCGCCGCCAAGCACGGCAAGAACGCCGAGGGCAAGCCTGGCGAGAAGGCCGACGAATCAGCCGAGACCGGCCCGGCACAGCCGAGCGCCCTCGTGCGCTTTTGGTCCTCGCCCGCATCCATCGATGTGTTGGGCTTCGTGGGTCTGGTTGGCCTTGCCGCCATGGTCGCGCTCACCAACGGCTACACCGCGTTCCAGTATCGCGGAGGCACGCTGCTGTGCTCGATCCTCACACTCATGGTCATCGCGGCCTGCGTGCAGCCCCAGGGAATGGTTGCCCGCGCGCTGTCCGCCGAGCCGCTCGTATGGGTTGGCAAGCGCTCGTACAGCATCTACCTGTGGCACTATCCCCTGCTGTTGCTCATGAACCCGGTCGCCAACATCAACGATACACCGTGGTGGCAGTACATTTTGCAGGTGCTGTTGGTGGTCGCCGTGGCCGAATGCTCATATCGCTTTATCGAGACGCCGTTTAGAAAGGGCGCCTTTGGGCGCACCGTATCCGAGTTCCGCGACGGCACCGCCACGCCCGCCAACTGGGTGCGCGCGCACGTCCCTGCCTGTGCAGCCTGCGCTGTCGTGTTGGTCGTTGCACTGGGCGGCCTGATCTTTGTGCCCGAGACGTCTGCGCTGAGCGGCGAGGGCGCCGAAGTTCTGAACAAGGAAGCCAAGAACGCCGCACCCACCGACCAGCAGGCGGCCGACGACACCGACAAGGACAACGACGGCTTCCCCGACGGCTCCTACGACCTGTTGATGATCGGTGACTCCGTGTCGCTGCGCGCCGTTGATTCCTTTGACGGCGTGTTCCCGCACAGCCATATCGATGCCGAAAAGGGCCGCCAGTTCGATGCGGGCCGTGCGACATTTGAGGGCTATCTTCAACAGAACCTTGCCGGCAAGATCGTGGTCTTTGCGCTGGGCACCAACGGCTTGGTAACCGACGACCAAATCGACGCCATCATGGCCGATGCAGGAGATAAGCGTATTGTGGTGTTTGTGAACACGCGCAGTCCGCAGCCGTGGGTTGGCTCTACCAACCAGGCCATCGCTAACGCCGTTACGCGCTACAAGAACGTGCGCGTTATCGACTGGTACGGATACAGCGCCAACCGCAACGACCTGTTCGATGGCGATGGCACGCACCTATCGACCACTGGCGTGACTGAGTACCTCAACTTGATCCACGATGCCGTCAAGAAGGACCTGCCCGTGCATCCCGAGGATCACGTCAACGATCCGCAGCCGGCAGCCGTCAAGTCTGCCACCGACGCACTCGTCAATGCGCTCGCTCTCAAGCCGCACAAGCTGGGCACCGACAAGTAACCTGCAGCGCAAACTTCCCACATCCGGAGGGGGTGTCTGCCACGGCAGACACCCCCTCCGGCAGTTAGGGACACTCCTGGCGCAGCCAATGAAGACCTCTACGGATGAATTCCAGGCCGCTCCGTCGCTCCAGACATCGTTTCCGCGCCTCGTGCCTGCCCCAAACAATCAAAACAAGCCCTTTTCGCCGCACCCTCAAAGGTCTGTGGGCAAAAAAGGGCAAATATGAGTACTGTTACCATTTTAGTAGCAGGCAAAACCACCCAAAATGACGTCCGAGCGACCCCTACAACCCCCTAAAGCAGCCAACCTGACTGGTTTAAGGCGTATTGGAGCCAATTTTAATGAACATACTAAAGGCTATGTTCATTATCTTTTAGGATGTAAATGCTATTCACTTAGCAACAGTACTCATATTTGGCATTTTTTGTCCATTGCTATATAACTAACACCCTATAGCAGACAAAAAACAGGCCGCAGCCCATCGCTGCGGCCTGTTCGGAAGCAAAAGTGGGCGTTAAGCGCTGTAGCCCATCGCTTGCAGCACAAACATGACGACTGTCAGCACCGTAATCACGGCGATAGTCGCCCAAGTGAGCACGTTCCACACGCGGCCATTGCGGTTGGCACCCATGATGTGACGGTCGGCGGCGATAACCACCTGAAACACCAGAACCACGGGCAGTAGCACGCCATTGATGACCTGCGAGGTCATCATAATCTGGAACAGATCGACGCCGGGCATAAGCACCAGCACGGCAGAGATACCGATGATGGCCGTAATGATGCCGCGGTAAACCGGGGCCTCGTCCCAGCTGCGGTCGGCACCGCGCTCCCAGCCAAATGCCTCGCAGATAGCGCTCGACGTAACGCCCGGCAGCACGCAGGCGGCCAAGAAGCTCGCCGCGACCAGGCCCGAGGCAAACAGTACCGTGGACCACTGACCCGCAATAGGCTCCAGCGCGCGGGCAGCATCGGCGGCATCGCTAATCTGAATACCCGCCGGGAACAGCACCGTACCGGTCGTGATGATAATGAAGCCCGCAATGATATCAGCAGCGATCGAGCCGCTCACGGTATCGATACGCTGCAGCACGATATCGTCCTCGCCCGCGTTCTTATCGACCACGTTGTTCTGCGCCAAGAAAATCATCCACGGCGCGATGGTGGTACCGATCGTTGCGACCACGAGCGACACGTAGCTGGGGTCATTTTGAATGTTAGGCACGACCAGGTCGACCGCGACCTCACCCCAGTTGGGGCCAGCCATAAACGCGGCGACAATATAGGTTACGAAGACGCAGCTTACCAGCAGCAGAATCTTCTCGATGCGCTGGAAACTACCCGACATGGTAAGCATCCACACCAGCAGCGCTACCAACGGCACCGAGATGCTCGCCGGCACGCCAAAGAGAGCAAGGCCGCTGGCGATGCCCGCAAACTCCGAAATGGTCACAGCCGTGTTGGCGATCAACAGCGCCGCCATAGCAAGCACACTCTTGCGCACGCCAAAGCGCTCGCGAATGAGCGATGCCAGGCCCTTGCCCGTGACGCAGCCGCAGCGCGCCGCGGTCTCCTGCGTCACGATGAGCAGCACAGTCATGACGGGAAGCATCCAGAGCATCTTGTAGCCATAGCTGGCGCCCGCGCTGGAATACGTGGCAATGCCGCCGGCGTCATTGCCCGAAAGCGCCGCCAGCAGACCGGGACCCATAGCGCCAAAGATGGCCGCGATGGTCAACTTTTGCTTGGTGCCCGACTTTTGCTTGGTATTTTGCACGCGACCACCTAACCAATGACCGACATGGTGAGCAGCACCGCAGCGGCGCAGTACGCTACGCACGAGATCATGACGGCAATAACGTTCATGGCGGTGCCCGACGTGTTGAGGTCATGCTCGTCACGCCAGAACAGCACCATCAGGTAAATCACGGCGCTCATGTTGCCAACCAGGCAAATGATGGCAGCGATATTAAAGCACCCGGTAAAGAGTTGCTCCTCAAACATGGGCGCATCGGGGAACGCAGCGGTGCGCACCAGCTGGGCGCACAGATAGGTCACGAGTGACAGAATCAGGCCCATGCCCGTGCTCTGGAAGAAGAACCCCAGATACGGCTTGGGCTCGTCGTCGTGACCGTCATACTCCAGGAAGTAGTTCTTGACGAACGACACCATACGCGAGGCAGCCAGCAACACGAGCGGCATGGCGCACATGGGGAACACCACCAAATGCGCGGAGCCCAGCGCCGTCCCCAGCACCGTTGCCATGATGCACGAGGCGATGCCCCACACGACGACCCAGTACTGACGATGCACAAACCAGCTGAGCACGTTCGTCGAGTCGTCCGACGCGCTATCGCCCGAGCCGACAC
>URFE01000013.1:0-26913 GCA_900546965.1 uncultured Collinsella sp. | reverse complement strand
AACATCCATGCATCTTCTCCTCCATCTTACCCAATTTCGTATGACGAAAGTCCGCTGTCGCCAATTCTTACGCCGGCACTTGTTGAAAGGCGGGAGGTGTAGCGAGGATTGAAGGGCGTTCCAGCACCGCCCAGGCACCGGGACAGGAACACATGCGCCAAGGACGGACGTTTTCGTAGCATGCGAGGATGCTGCCGTTGCGGTCGATAAAAGCAATGTCGATGGGGTAGGCCATAAAGCAGGTGTGGACCGAAGAGCAGCGTGGAAACGCCATGACGAGCGGCAACCCGTTGGCAGCAATCGGAGACCGTCCCAGCATGCCGCGCAGGCGCACGGCAAACGACTCCGCCACCACAAACTCGGCAGGCGTCCAACCCAGCCTGTTGAGCGCCCGCGCGTAGGCAATGTAGGATGAGACCGCGGTCACGTGACCACCCCCGGACGCCACGGGTCGACTGTCACCGCGCGCTCGTGCGACAACTGTGCCGGTGCCCCCAGCGAAACGCCGGCGATGCTGAGCGAGCTCGGCCACGGCTCATAGCGCATGATGCAGGTATAGGTCCTAAACGTGCCGGAAAGCGAGAGCAGACCGCCATCCGATGTCGTCGTACCCTGTTCGCTCGAGACCTCAATCTGCACGTCACAGCCTTCCATGGCATGTTGGATCTGAGCCTGAACGGTCGCGGAGGCATCGATGGAGCTGCCATCGCCCTCCCCGCTCGGTGCCACGGCATGCGCTAGCACGATATCGGGCACCACGCGATCGAAGCGCGCGACCGCGCCGGCAAAGACCATGACGTTGTACACGATAAGCGCCAGAACCAGCAGGACGGGCGTGACCACGGCCATCTCGACCGTCGCCTGGGCGCGCTCCTCGCACAGGCGCGTGCGGATGCCCATTACGACCCACCGCCCAGGGCACCCGCCAGTGTGGCGACATCGACGGTAAGTGGGATGGAACCGCCGCCGGGCAGCGGAATCTCCGCAAGCGTGAACACCGTGCCGCTGATGGTGCGCTCGACTTGATATTCCAGCGCCTCGCAAAGCGCCTTGGGGTCGGTCACGCCCAGCGGAATACTTCGTAGCTTGTCCTGCACTTTAGAAAGACCTGTGATGTCAGACCCAGGGCTCTTGATGACATTGGCGGTGTCGGTCAGCACCGGCTTTCGCAGGCGCAAGTCGCACGGCTCCAAGCCCAGCGCCGCCACGGACGCCGAAACGGTATCGCCGAGCCACGATGCAATGGAGCCCAGCGCGCCACTGCTCCCTCCCAGGCCATCGATCATCTCGTCCATAAGCTCGTCGGCCGAGCCCTGGATGTCTCCGTATCCCACAAGTAGCCGTCCCCAAACATCCATGACGCCATCGAGTACGCCGGCAACGCCACCCGAACGTTCCTCCAACGTCGAGAAAAACCGCGAGAGAACGTTGTTCTGCGCCGTCGCGTCATCGGGTGCCAGCACCGCAGCAGAGATCGCACCGCGCTCACCAAGTCTGACTGTCGTGTTAAACGAAGAGTTGAGCTCATCGGGGCTCGAGATGGCACCCGAAACCGCAAAGGCGACCACGCCGTTGCGACCGGGCGGGGCGATACGCGGACGCTCGCCCGAAAGCGCTTTAATAGCCTCGTCAAACACATTGCCCGCACGGTCAGCCTCGTCCTCGGTCTGGCGCATGAGCTCGAGCTCTTTGTTGCGGCATTCGACGTAGTCTTCCAGAGCGTCTTTGAATCGATCAAAGTGGTACTCGAAGCCGTTTTCGATTGAAGTCGAAGGAGCCGCAACGGCGCCGAGCGACGAAACACCAAAATGGCATCTGTTGCATTTGTCCTGCCCGTCATAAGCAGCGACCGAGGCTAGCCCGCCTGGCGTCCCTTTCTTATAGTTGGGGCAACTCGTTCCATAATGCAGATACGTTTTGCCATCGTTGGTACTAGTTGGCCACGCCGCATCGGTATAGAGTTCCGTCGCTCGCACCTCGTCAGTGTTGCGCGGCAACAACGGAATATAGGAAGTGGCCCGGTCTCCGTCTTCGGTTATATATGCGCGATTGACCTCTGCGCTCGCATAGGTATAGAACGCCTTGCGCGCCGCCGACTCCGCCTTCGTCTCGACGCTTGAGCCTTGAGGCGCCTCGTTTGCAAGGCGCAAGCGGTAATAGGCCTTCGCGCGATCGAGCGCCACTTGCGGCTCCCATGTGACGCTCGAGGCATAGTGCGGATTCTCAATATCCGAAAGCTTCGCCAAACTCCTCGCGCGTTCCCACATGCATGAGCAACTGCCGACCGAAGCCGGATCCGACCCGCCGCAATCCGCAAGCCAGGCGCGCTCTTTTGCTTTCGCCGTCTCCTCCGAGGCCTTCTGCAGCTCATCTGCTGCGCGTTCCAGATCTTTCGATGTGTCTTTAATGATATCGATCGAGATCTCGGACCCCTCGAGCGCAACGAAATCCGACTCGGACGTCCTGGGCACGGCAAGCGCCGTACCGGTATAGGTCGCACCCTCGGTATCCTGCGCCGACACGGCCTGCGTAGCTCGCGTGGCAACCAGATACGGTAGAGCCGTCTCGATTTTCTGCAGGCCCTTGGAGGCGCTTTTGGCAAACTTATTGCGCGTTTTAATGATCTCGATCCCCGTGTCGAGCATATCGCCCGCGGCAAGCTCGGCACCCGGAATAAGGATGGCGACCAAGCCGGTGCCGATCGTGGCAAACCCCGCCAGCCCCAAACTCAAAATGCTCGCATCCACCACCGTCGCAGCCGTGTGGTAGGACGACACCACATTGGCGCCTGCCAGCGCGCCGCTATCGGCAGCCACCTGGGTGTCCCCCGCGCGCGACATGCTCCATATCGCCGCCGTCGACGAAAACAGTAGCGCGAGCACCACCAAGATGACCACCGCGGAGGAGAGCGTGGTGTAGGCACCGTCTTCGATAAACAGGTCGATACCGGCTCGACCCATAAAGCCGCCTCGCTTGCAGCGAGCATGCGGTCGGCAACGGCACGCAAACCCCCTCGTCGCCTTCAACAGGCAGCGCTTAATCCCATGCAGCAATCCATGAATCATAATCTCCCTCCAGCCACTCGGGACGCGATCGATACGAGACGTCGACCTTAAGCTCGACATAGCCGTTATGGCCTGCGCTACCCATAGCCTGCGCAAACGCACCGATCACAGGCAACGGCTTGACCTCGCCGGAAACGGACACGGACGAGACGCCACCCGCACCGGCCCGGCCAAGCTCGATATCCCACGACAACGGCCCGCTGGCATGAAAGATCGAAACGTTGGGCACTGCGGCAAGCCGGCGGCGGGTGAACTCCTTAAGATCGTCGTCCTCCGCCGTCGTCGTGGTCATGAGCCGCGCGGTCTCGGCGGCGGCAGACTCCATGACCGCGCGCGTATAAAGCAGGCACACCGGTTGCAGTGCGAGAAGGATGAGCGTCAGAAACGTCGGCAGCAAAAAAGCGGCCTCGACCGTAGACTGCGCCCGGTCCTCGCGCGCGATATCAATACAACGCGATGTCCTTAGCGCCCGCAGCGGCGTCGATAACCGACGTCGAGGCAACGCCATGGGATGCCGCCCGCTCAACCAGCGCCGCCAAGCGTCCATCGGTGCCAGCACGCCAAAGTCCCGCAATCGCCAGCACGATCGATAGCAGCGCCACCGTGACGATGGCGTATTCCACAGTCGCTTGGGCAACCTCTTCACGCAGAACGCCATGCATTTCACGATCCCTCCTTTGAGCTTATTGTTTGCGGGACCAGGCGCACCGCGCGCAGACGACACGAAGCATCGCCGGTATCCGCGGCAACCGTCACCATATCGACCCAGCCGCGCCCATCGCGCACGATGGCGCCCCATACGTTGCCCTTAATATCGAGATAGCCGCTCAGGGCGAGCTGGGCCGTTGGCACCTCGCGGTAGGCGCGTAACATATCCGCCGCTGCCTCGGTCATCGGTCGGTCCTCGGACCATGCAAGCCGGACCGCAATCGCGTTGTCCTCAGGCAAATCCGTCGCAGTGCCAGACCGCTTGTCGAGCGTCCGCAGAAAGGTTTGCGCCGTGACAGCGACATCCGAATCGTCCGCATCTCGCATCTCATCTTTTTGAGACGCCACCGCCGAATCTGAGCCCGAATCGAAGGCGGCCCCAGGACGCTGCTGCCGCGCGGCGTTAAGCCCCCAAAGCACCGCCGCTATCGCCACGGTCAGGCAAGCAAACACCAGCAGCACCCCGATGGGGCGCTCGCCCTCTACAGGCTGTTGATGCCCTCGCTGATCGCATCCCATAGCTCTTTAACCTTGCCCTTAAATGCGACGATGGCGATAATCGCGATCACCACGAGCACGCCGACCAAGATGGCGTACTCGGTGGTACCCTGTGCACTCTCCTCCTGCAGTAGCTCCTTGGCACGTTGACGAACATGTGCCGCCCGGCAAAACGCCCAGCTCCAGACCTTGCCAGCAACGTCAGTCATCGTGTTCATGTATTCCTCCCTACATCATCCCGCCTGCTCCCAACAGCGGGCCCAATATGGACAGAAGCAACGCCGGCAAGATGAGCGTGCCGGTGGGAATCAGCAGCTTGACGGGCGCACGCTCAATCTCGCGCTCGACCGCGGCGCGATGAGCCGCACGGATCTCGCGACTTTGAGCGGCCAGTGTCTCGGCAAGTGGGGCACCCAGAGCGAGCGCCTGCCCCACCGTGATGGCAAAGGTCTCGAGCGCTCGCACGTCCAGGTCGCGTGCGGCGGCCAACAACTCGTCCTCACGCGTGCCCACGCCCACCTGCCACGCCATGCAGGCCCGCTCAAGTCGAAGAGCCAGCACTGACCGGCGGTTGGCGCAGAAAATCTCAAGCGCCGCATCAAACGAAAGACCGGCCGAAAGACCCAAGCGCACAACATCGATCATCTCGGACACTTCGCCGAGCGATACTCGCGCCGGGCCGCCCGCTCCAACCGCGCCCTTCATTCGCGCGGCCAGAGCATCGACCACCGAGCGACCCGCGGCAGCGACCAGCACCGCCTCGCGCTTGCAGGCCTCTGCGATCTTGCGTGCATCCGCCCGATCCAAACCCGTCGCGACAAATACACTCAGAGCGCACAGGCAAGCCGCAACTGCAACCGGGGCGCTCATAGCTTCACCCGCATAATGCGCCGGATAACCACCAGGGCAACGGCGTTGAGGGCAAGACCCAGCACCACAGTGCCCGCGCCGACAGGCGTCGCAAGACCGCGACGAAAATCTGCCGAAAGCAGCGCCAACACCGCGCACATGCCCGTCGGCATCGCCGCGACCATATGCGCAGACATGCGAGCCTGCGACGTCTTAACATCCAGGCGGCGCTTGAGCTCGATGCGCTCCCCCACCATGCTCGACGCCTCGGACAGTAAGTCGGCAAGCGGAGCACCGGTGCGCTGAGACACCTTAAGCGCCAAGGTCACAAGCGAAAGGCCAGGGGCGTCGATGCGCACGAGCAAGTCATCGAGCGCGTCGGTCGCCGAGATGCCGCAATCGATTGCCGCCGCCACCCGCAAAAACTCGGTATGCACCGGTTCTTGCGCATGAGCGCCCACAAAGCGCATGCCCTGGGCCAGTGAATGTCCCGAGGCAAGCGACATGGAAAGTGCGGTAAACGCCTCGGGCATGGCCTCTTCTGCATCGTGTTGCTCGCGCCGGCTCTCAAAGCCATCCCGAGCGGCGCCAACGGCAATCGGAGCAACAAGTCCCAAGGCAAATCCGAGGGGCGATAGCGACACTATCGTTAGCAAAACGCAGCAGACACCGCTCGATAGCAGCAGAAACGCCAAACGCCCCGAAGCATCCTCGATCACGAGGCCAAGGCGACGCGCCGGAGCCAGCGATGCCCACGAACGGGCAATCTTTTTCAGCAGATCGTTTTCCACCAGCTCACGCGGCAGCTTCTCTGCCACCGTCTCGAACGCCTGACGCGCCAGCTCCGCCGGCGGTATCTGCGGCACACGAGGTTCCGCCCCGCACGCCGTCGCGACAGAAAACCCTGCTAAACCCCCTACGACGAGGGGCACAGCGACCTCCATTCGTCCACCTCCTCTTGTGTGAGCGTCCCCGACCGCAGGCCTTCTGCGATAAACGGCGGCTCGCGGTCAAGCGTCCAGGTGCGCTCGGCGGCATCGAAAGTCACATAGCGCTCGAGCTCTACGCCGCCCGACACGGCGCGACGCACCCCCGAATACGAGGAGACGAAGCGCCTGCCATCGGCGTGGCGCTCGGACATCACGATGCCGTCGAGCGCCATGGCAATCTGCTCCTCGATGAGCCCGCTCGGCAGATCGATGCCATAACGCGCAAGCAACGTCAGACGCACCACGGTCTCCTGTTCTGAACCCGCATGAAGCGTGGTGAGCGACCCGTCGTGGCCCGTGTTCATGGCCTGCAACATGTCGCAGCACTCGGCACCGCGCACCTCGCCCACCACGATGCGGTCGGGGCGCATGCGCAGGGCATTGGTCACCAGGTCGCGGATCGTCACCGCTCCCTCGCCCTCAATTGAAGCCTCGCGCGCCTCTAGACGCACCACGTGCGGATGATGCGCAAACTTGAGTTCGGCAGAGTCCTCGATCGTCACGATGCGCTCGCCGGTGGAAATCTCGCATGACAACGCGTTGAGCAGGGTGGTCTTACCAGATCCCGTGCCTCCCGCAACCGCCAGGTCCTGTCGCAGCGACACCGCGCACGACAGCAGCTGCGCATACCAAAGCGGCAGCGACCCCAGCCCCACAAGCTCGTCCAGCGAGCAGATGCGGTCCGAGAACTTTCGGATGGTGAGAATCGGTCCGTCAATCGCCACAGGCGGAATCACCGCGTTGACGCGATAGCCCGTTTTGAGGCGGGCGTTGACGATGGGGCTGCGCTCGTCGATACGGCGGCCAAGTGGCGAGATGATGCGGTCGATAAGCACACGGATCTGCTCATCATCCTCAAACGCATGCTCGATGGGGTACAAGACGCCGCCGCGTTCAAAGAAAGCCGAGCGGCAGCCGTTAATCATGATCTCGGTAACGGTGTCGTCCTCGATGAGCGGCTGCAACGGCCCCAAGCCCACCACGTCATCCAAAATCTCGTCGATGATGGTCTCGCGCTCGGGCGTCGCGAGATCGGTCGGCTCCTCAACATTGAGCGCCGCCTCCACCGCAGGACGCAATTCCGAGCGGGCAAGTGCCGGGTCGATATAGGCGCTGATACGCGCCACTTCGTCGTAACCCATGCGGTCCATCACGGCGCGCTTGGTGCGTCGTTTCACCGCGCGGCGACGCCCCGCATCTACAGGCGCTGCCGCCGCTGCAGCGCCAGCAGCCTTAATCCTCGTTTGCAGGCTCATCGCTGATCACCCTCGCGCGACCAGGGAAGGCGAATACGCGGGCGTTCGGTGCGCATTGCACGGTCGGCGACCATATCGCTCCAAGGGCCGACGGCGCACCCCAGTTCCACGAGCATCTCGCGCGTGGCCTCGCGCACGCTGGTCGCAAAAGCGCTGGTCTGCCCCACTGCCTCGTCAGCGCGCCCAAACGCCATGAGCGCGGCGAGATCCTGCCCGCCATCGGCGATACGAATCTTGGAGCTCAACGCACAGGCAATCTCAAAGCGCATGGCGACGTCCTCGTCTGCCCCGCGCGCACCGAACCGGTTGAACACGGCGCTCATGCGCGTGCGCGGCACACCTACTCGACTTGCCAGTTCAATGACGCGCGACGCCGATGTCGCGGACGACACCGCCGCATCGCCAACGACCAGGCAACGGTCGCTCGCCGCCACCGCAGCCGCCACGGCATCGCCCCAAAAGACCGAGGTATCGATAAAGACCACGTCGGATTCGCGACGCAGGACATCAAGCAATAGCTCCACCGGACGTGCCATGAGCTCGGCTTGCTCGGGTGCCGCGACGGGACCCCAGAGCGTAACGCCCGGCGCCACGCGCATCGATGCGGCTACGATATCCGGCTCGGTGAGCGCGCCCGCCGCCGACGGCTCGATAAGTGCCGCCATATCGCGCGGAGCATCGACGCCTAACAAGTCGTAAAGGTTTCCAAACATCAGGTCCAGGTCGAGCACGGCGGCACGCAAGCCCAACAGCGACGATGTGTGTGCCATGGTGGCAACGATCGTCGACTTGCCGCAACCGCCCGAACCCGAAATGGCGCAGATGACCGGAGCTCGATGCTGCGGAGCGGCAGCGTCTGCCGGCGGCATCGGAGGCGGCGGGGCGGGCGTCGGCGACAGCGTCCCCGTCTCCCCCGCCGCAACCACACGCTGCGTCCAAGCCGGCATGGCGGCTTGTTCGGTCTGCAAGGCAGGCTCGTTCTGTGCAATCTGCTCATGCTGCATCAGCGACAACTCGCCGCACCCGGCAAAGCCCTCAACTTCGTCGAGTTCATCCGCCAGATTCACGCCGTGCACGTATCCCATATCTACAGCCGGGGAGTCGCCAGCATGCTGTGCCGGCCCTCCAGCGTCATCGTATACAAGGGGGTTCCGGGGGCGCCGACCATGCTCGGCTTCCGCTTTTCCATATTCATCAACACGCGGGCCTCTTGTAGCGCGAGGCGCCCCGGGTTCCCTATCAACAAAAGCATCGGGCTCAATCGTCATGCGCCGATCGGAATCAACCGCTCCCTCGCCCGCGCGCCCGTTGCCGCATATACTGTGCGCAGCGATGACCTCGGTCGCCCCCGCGCGAAACAGTCCCTCGATATCCGACGGATCGAGCACTTCTATCAACACGACCACGCGACTCACGCGGCCTTCGGCCGTCAGGCGCGCAACAGTCTTGCGCACATCTTCGGTATCAAACAGAGACGCCGCGATGATGGCAGCCCCGCGGCGCGACGGAAACGCCCGCGCCATGGAAACCAGCCCGTCCAGGTCACCCACGCGAAGCACCTGTGCACCCGCATCACGACCCTCGACTTCCCGCTGCAACAGCCCGTAATCGCCGCACGCGCAGCACGCAAGCCAGATCGCCTTCATCACTCGTCGCCTCCGCTCTTTTTGCCGCGCGCCGTGGCGGGAATCGTCAAGCTGACCGTTCCCTTGCCCGAGGCTCCCAGCAGTTCCTTGACGTCTTCGGGGTCAGCCGCCAGCGTCACCCATTCGATCTTGCCCTCGCGCGTGGCACCGGAATCCTCACTGGTATCGATCACGTACGCGCCGCACAGTCGATCGGTTACGCCGTCTTTTTGCACATACACATCCACGTAGCTGCCCACGCCCGTGGCGCCGCCGACCGAGTGCTCGGCATCGACCGCCACCGAAACGGCGACTTTGCCCTTAGGCACCTCGAGATTGTGGCTCTCGGCCTTGGTGTAGACATTGCAGATCACGGCGTTTTTGGGAATACGCGAAGTCGTCACGTCGCCGCGCACCTGGCGCAGCTCGGTCGCCGCGTCACGCGGCAGCAGACTCGTCAGCCATTCTTGGGTTATGACATTGGTCTCATCGAGGGTCTCGCCCACATCGATATCACGCGCCGCGACGCATACCTCGACGCGATCGCCACCGTACTTGGCCAAGGTCTCAGCCTGGACCTGTTCGGCTTGCGAGCGGATCGACGAGCCGTAAACCATGCAGAGCAGAGCAGCGAGCACGCCCGCGACCAGACTGATGGCGATGCGCTTGCTCTTGTTCACGGCCGCTCCTCTCATGGCAGTGCCGGGCGAATGCCCGTACCACCATTGTCTGGGCGGTCAGAGCGCAAAGCGGCGCAATCGCGATCTTGGTTTTCGATGTCAAACCAATCGCTGACCAAAAGCTGACCAGCCCGTCAAGCTCGTGGCAAGGTTTTGGCCAGCACGTCAGCAAACTGCATGTTTCGAGGCTTTTCCGCAGCAAAAAAGCCGTCTCCCGAACAGTTGGAAGACGGCTGTCATAGGAAAAATCAATTACAGATGGACATCGGGATCGAGCATTTGAGCACTCACGCGCATGGATGACGCCAGGTTTTGGAACGTTTCCAAACGCAGGCTGTCGATCTGCCCGGCGTCCTCGGCCTCGCGAACAGCGCAACCCGGCTCATGGGTATGCGTGCAATCGCCAAACCGGCACGCGCGCGATGCCTCGACAATCTCGGGGAAGGCGCGCGCCAGACCCCGCTCGTGACCCACGAGCGGTAGACTGCGCAGGCCCGGCGCGTCAGCAATAACGCCGGCTTCGCCCGGCAGCGCCACCATCACGCGCGCGACCGTGGTGTGGCGACCCTGGTCATCGCGCTCACGTACGCCGCCGGTCGCCAACGTATCGTGACCCAGCAGCGCGTTGAGCAGCGTCGACTTGCCAGCACCCGATTCACCCAAGATCATGGCGCAGCTCCCGGCGGGCACGCAGGCGCGCACCTCGTCCAGGCCACGACCCTCGGCAGAGGACGTCACGATCACGCGCACGTCCGGACCCACCAAGCGGTGCACGCGGTCCAGATCGCGTTCGAGCTCATCGGCGTCGCAGCGGTCGGCCTTGGTGAGTACCACCACCGGCTCGGCATCGCAGTCGAGTGCCAACACCAGCGAGCGCGCCACGCGGTCGAGCAGTACCTCGCCGGCGCCGAGCGCCTGCACGATCAGCACGCTATCCACGTTGGAGCAAAGCACTTGACGCTCGCCGCGAGCGCGTCCGCGCCAGCGCTCAAAACTCGTGCGGCGTGGCAGCACGCACTCGATCACGCCCATGTCGTGCCCGGGCGCACGACGCACCGCCACGCGGTCGCCCACAGCGGGCAGCAAGACCTCGTCCTCGCCACGCGACTTGGCAAACCCTACGGCATGCTCGGCACGAAACGTGTCGTCGGCAGTTGCCACCAGCGGAAATCCGCGGTCTAGGCGCACCACGGCACCGAGCTGCATCTGCTCGGGTTCCTCAGCCTGTGCGCAAAAGTCGTCAAATGCAGCCTGCTGAGCCGCATCGACCGGCAGGTCATCGAACGCCGGAACATCCTGCAGCGCATCAAGCCCCGGCACGCTTGCCAGCAGCTCCTCAGCAGACGCAGGGGCTTCGGTCGCAAGCTTCCGACGACGATCGCGCTTAGCCCGCGCCCCCGTCGTCTTTTTCTTCGCCTTAGCCTTAGCCTTAGCCACAAACGCCTCCCAGCACAAAACCACACAACTGAGCAGGTATTTTAACGCATTGTTCCGTCCGACTTACCAAATGCTGCGGCGTACTCGTCATCATCCATCCAATCGATGATGTCGCCGGGCTTGCAATGAAGCGCCTCGCACATTGCTTGAAGTGTAGAAAAGCGGATCCCCTTGAGTCTTCCCGTTTTAATTCGAGACAGATTAACAGGCGATATTCCAATGATTTCGGCAAGTTCCTGCGACGAGATTTTACGGTCCGCCATCACGCGGTCAAGACGCATAACAATCGGCACCGTGCCACCCCCTAGAGAATCTCGTCTGCATCTTCCTGCAATACCCTACCGTATTCAAAGACCCCCGCCAACGCAAAGAAAACGAGTCCGTAAGAAAGCGATTGAAAATCAAACTCGGGAAACACGGGCTCAGCCGTTCCAAGAACATTGCTGTATGGTAATTGAATCGTCGGCCATATGATGCTGATGACGGCTTTTACCGACATCAGGAGGCCAGCCGCGACCAAAATCCTGGTCTGCCACTTACCAAAAGGACGACCCTCATGCCTGACTTTCGCCGTCAGAATCGTAAACAGAAGAAACGTTGCAGCGTCGCAAAGCGTGCTAACCATAAACAAGAGCAGAAATCCGCCGCTCACCGCAGAGATACCCTCGATGAGCAACAGGTTCGCAAGATGAACGAACAACACCACGCAACATAGCGCTTGAACCGCCAGGGCGATACAGAAGATTGTCAGAAAACTCGTCGTCAACCGCAGATGTATATCGCGATCTTTCATTTCTCCTCCTTTTTTCCTTATTTCCCTGCGTTCATTGTACTTTTCAATCCAACCGCTCTCGCTCAAAACCGTTTACCAGCAAATCGATACCGTTCATTTTTAAGAATCTTTATTTAATGTTTTATATAAAGTAATTTAACTTTATAGAGTTTGGAGGACCCATGAGAAAGCAAGCCGTCCTTATCCTTATCTTATCGCTGTCCCTTTTCGCCCTCTTCTCGTCAGTACGAACCAATTCCGATCCAATCAATATCTCATTGCCCGAATTTCGATCGAAATTAAGCAAAGGCGAATCTTTTATCGTGCAAATTGAGCTGGAGGGCTGCCCGGCCTGTGAAGAGCTCCGTGCGGCAGAACGCTCGCTTTCGCCGAGTCTCAAGAACGACATCGAGATCCTCGTTGTCCCTAAGAGCCAAAAGGAGGTTGATAGGGAAACACTTAAGGCGCTTCTGCCGTCATTCGAGTTTTATCCTTCAATTTTTGCCATCTCTGAAGGAAAGATAGCGTCCGAGTTCGACCTTTCCACGCTTGATTCGTTTGAAATGCGTTTCACGGATTGGAGGCTGAATCTGAACAACACAGCAATGTCAAGCTAAATGTCAGGAGGATACACATGCTACGTAACGTTCCCGTAAGCCGTAAGTCATTCATCGCAAGCGCAGTTGCGCTTTGCTCAATTGCCATTTCACCAAAGCAATCTAAGGCGCAACCTCTTGAAGTAGAGTTCCCTTCTGCCGAAGAGTACATTGAAGCTGTCAATGAGTCCGGCACAGGATGGACGACATACGCACTAGATGAAAACGGAGATGTCCAAATTATCGATCGATTCCAGACCCTGTCTTTGGATGATTTAGCAGCTGCCACACGCGGCGCTAAAGAATGGATCGTCAAAATTGCCATTTTTATTGGAAAAGAACTCATCGGCTATGTAACGGGGGTTGTAATCGACGGACTTATTAAGAAGTTCATAAGCATAACCGGAGGTTATTGGACTGAGTATGCAGCAAAGCAACTCCTTGGACGCCCCGTACCCGCAGGCAACACGTACCGTCTACCTTGCAGCGTCTATCCCCCCAACTCCGGAGAATACATTCGTTGTATAAATAGTTAGGATACGGCTATGTTGCCAGTCATCATTGCCCCCGTAATTGGTGTATGGGGTATCCAGTATTTCCTCAACAAGAAGTGGCTCTGGGGCATTGGGTGCATAGCGATAACATTAATATGCTATTTCCTTAGCCTCATTGTCAAAGCATGCTGGCCGAGCGCCATCTCTTTTGGAATTGCTCTTCTCAGCTCGGTCCAGCTATATGGAAGCAAAAAGGGTTTGTCCTTCTTTAATGCCCTGATATCGGCTCCGCTACCTCTGCAAATCTACTGGGGAATTATGGCCGTCATCGTTCTCTTTATGCCCCAAATCCCCTTCAGCGACGTTCCCGGCTTCTCCTAACGCGTCGCCGATTCAACCCCATACAATCCAGCTCACAAAAAGAGTCGGTCGAGCAAATGCTCTAAAAATAGAGCTGGCCGGGCAAAGCCCGACCAGCTCACAAACTTTCCCTCAGCCCTTTTTCATCCGCGCGCGAGAAAGCCAGCAAGGATACCACAGGGCCCGCCCCGGGAGTGTTTTCTTCTGAGCGATCCCGCAGCGCGAAGCGCGAGGACCAGCGAAGAAGAAAACACGCCGGGGCGGGCCCGGACAGGTTAACTTACTCCTTCTCGACCGCGCGCATGATCGCCTTGTAGATCTCCATAAGCGGGATGATCAGGAAGGCCAGACCCAGCGCGGCAAGAACGCCCTTGAGCTCAAGCGTCACGGGGCCGAAGAACATCTCGGCAAGCGTCGGCTGCACGGTCACGATCACCGTCAGCACCAGTGCCAGCGCGGCGGAAGCCCACAGCCACTTGTTCTGCTTCTTCATGGTGAACAGCGACGCACGACGGCTGCGCATATTGAAGCAGTGGAAAATCTCAACCATGTTGAGCGTGATGAACGCCATCATCACGCCTTCCTCGTCGGCATTGCCGGCGATCATATCGGCGATGTGGATGTAGCCCATGTCAAAGTACACGCCCACAAAGAAGCTCGCCAGCACCAGCACGGTGATGATCAGGCCCTGGACCACGCAGTCCAGACCCATATTGCCGGCAAAGACGCCGTCCTTGGCGTTGCGCGGCTTGCGCTTCATGATGTCGCCCTCGGCGTCCTCCATGCCCAGCGCGAGCGCGGGGAAACAGTCGGTGACCAGGTTCACCCACAGCAGCTGCACCGGCTGGAAGATGGTAAAGCCGATGAGCGTGGCGATGAATACCGAGAAGACCTCGGCAAGGTTGGCCGAAAGCAGGAACTGAATGACCTTGCGGATGTTGTCGTAGATGCGACGGCCCTCTTCACAGGCACCGATGATGGTGGCGAAGTTGTCGTCGGCAAGCACCATATCGGCAACGTTCTTGGTGACGTCGGTGCCGGTGATGCCCATGCCAACGCCGATGTCGGCGCGCTTGATGGACGGGGCGTCGTTGACGCCGTCGCCCGTCATGGCGACGATCTGGTCGCGCGACTTCCAGGCCTCGACGATGCGGGTCTTGTGCTCGGGCTGGACGCGGGCGTACACGCCGTAGTCCTCGATGTGCGCGTCGAGTTCCTCGTCGCTCATGCGGTCGAGGTCGGCGCCCGTAATGGCCTGGCTGCGATCGGTGACGATACCCAGCTGCTTGGCGATGGCCACGGCGGTGTCGATGTGGTCGCCCGTGATCATGACGGTGCGAATACCGGCATCGTGGGCCTCGCGGATGGCGTCGGCGACCTCGGGGCGGACAGGGTCAATCATGCCGGACAGGCCGCAGAAGACCAGGTCGTGCTCGAGCGCAGCGGGGCTGCAGTCGCTCGGGACCTCGGTGTAGGTGCGGCTTGCCAGCGCCAGCACGCGCAGGGCCTCGTCGGCCATGGCCTTGTTGGCGGCCACGAGCTCGGCGCGACGCTCCTCGGTCAGCGGAACGATCCTGTCGCCGTCGTAGATATGGGTGCACAGGCCGATCACCACGTCGGGCGCGCCCTTGGTGTACTGCTCATACTCGCCGTCCAGGGTCTCGACGACCACGGACATCATCTTACGGCCCGAGTCGAACGGGGCCTCGCCCACGCGCGGGTGCTCGGCAGTCAGGCCAGTAAGACCAGCCTTGCCGGCATCGTTGACGAGCGCGCACTCAGTCGGCTCACCCACGGCCTCGCCCAGCTCCTCGTCCCACTGGGCGTCGGAGCACAGCGCCATGCCGGCCAGGAACTTCTCCTTAGGCGCAGCGAGCTCGTGCTTGACGACGGTCATCTTGTTTTGGGTAAGGGTACCGGTCTTGTCGGAGCAGATGGTCTGCGTGCAGCCAAGGGTCTCGACGGCAGAGAGCTTGCGGATAATCGCCTGGCGCTTGGCCATTTTGGTCACGCCGAGCGAAAGCACGATAGTCACGACGGCAACCAGGCCCTCGGGGATGGCGGCGACGGCAAGCGATACAGCGACCATAAAGGTGTCGAGCAGCGCGGTCGGATCGGTGAGAACGTTGCCCACGCCGTGGCGGATGATGTCGACGCCAAAGATGACGACGCAGATGACGATAACCATGATGGTGAGGATGCGGCTGAGCTCGGCAAGCTTCACCTGCAGCGGCGTGAGCTCTTCCTTGGCCTCGGCCAGGGCGCCGGCGATCTTACCCATCTCGGTGTTCATGCCGGTGCCGACCACGACGGCGCGGCCGCGGCCGTATACCACGGTGGAACCCGTGTAGCACATGTTCTTGCGGTCGCCGAGCGGCACGTCGTCGGTGCCGGCGGCGAGCTCGATCACGTTCGCATGCTTCTCGACGGGCACGGACTCGCCGGTAAGGGCGGCCTCCTCGATCTTCATCGTGGCGCTCTCGAGCACGCGGCAGTCGGCCGGGACGGAGTCGCCCGCCTCAAGCATGATCACATCGCCAGGCACGAGCTCGGCGCTCGGCAGATGCACGAGCTTGCCGTCGCGCAGAACCTTGGACTGCGCGGCGCTCATCTCCTGCAGGGCCTCGAGAGCTTCCTCGCTTTTAGCCTCCTGGACCACGCCCAGCACCGAGTTGACGATAACGACGAACATGATGATGGCGACGTCGGCAAAGTCCGCCTCGCCCTTGACCATGCCCGTGAGTGCGCTGATAACCGCGGCCGCGATCAGCATGATGACCATGGGATCTGCCATCTGCTCAAAGAAACGCTTCCACAGCGGCGTCTTTTCGGCTTCCTCGAGCTTGTTAGGGCCTGTCTTGGCGAGGCGCGACGAAGCCTCGCCGGTGCTCAGGCCGAGGTTCTCATCGACGCCTTGGGCGCTGAGCACCTCCGCCGCGGCGGACAGGTATTCCTTTTGCATATAGAGTCCCCTCCTGGGATTCGGGCCACTCAGCAGATTGATGCCCGATCATAATTCCCAGGAGAAGGGCAAGGGCTCATCAAGGCTGCCGTGCTGAGCGGCAGTTGATAGTGGAGCTATGGTACCCCAAAGCAACGCGTCTAGCCAAAACAATCCATTTGGAAATAGGGTCCATTCGCAACGATGCAGACCGTATGATGCTCAACATTGATAAAACGTTTTTTCTTCGGCGCATCATCAAACTGAAATATCGCCCAGATAGCAGCGGTTAGAACGGTTGGTAAAGTTTTTGCATATACCGTTTTTCCGCAAAAAATGAACTTCTAATTCGGCATACGGTCGATTTTTGGGGGTATTCGGTCGTCATTTCGTTATAATCAAGTCAGTTTTATTTCTTATGGTTTATCTATCAGCGCAAGACGATGTCAGATGGAGGTCTGAATGTACAAGCGCACCAAGATTGTATGCACCATGGGTCCCGCCTGCGATAGCGACGAGACCATCCGCGAGATGATCAAGGCGGGCATGAACGTCGCCCGTTTTAACTTCTCGCACGGCTCCTACGACGAGCACCACGGTCGCATCGAGCGCGTCCGTCGTATTTCCAAGGAGCTCGGTATGCCCGTCGGCATCCTGCTCGACACCAAGGGCCCCGAGGTCCGCACCGGCCTTTTGGTCGATGGCAAGAAGGTTACCGTCAAGACCGGCGACAAGATCGTCGTCACCGCTCAGCCCACGTCCGAGGATTTCCACGGCACCGCTGAGCACATCTCCCTCGACTACCTGGCTCTGCCCTCCGAGGTCGAGAAGGGCTCCCTCATCCTGATCGATGACGGCCTGGTTGCCCTCGAGGTCGAGTCCGTCGACGGCCAGGACATGACCTGCGTCGTCAAGAACGACGGCCTGATCGGCGAGCGCAAGGGCGTCAACATGCCCAACGTCAACATCTCGCTGCCCGCTATCACCGAGCGCGATCGTCAGGACATCCTCTTTGGCCTGACCGAGAACATCGACTACATCGCCGCTTCCTTCATCCGTGACGGCGAGTCCGTCCGCGGCATCCGCAAGCTTTGCCGCGAGAACGGTGGCGAGCACGTGACGATCTTCCCGAAGATCGAGTGCGCCCTGGGCGTCGAGAACTTCGACGAGATCCTCGAGGCTTCCGACGGCATTATGGTCGCCCGTGGCGACCTGGGCATCGAGATCAAGCCCGAGCTCGTTCCCCACATCCAGAAGGAGATTATCGCCAAGTGCAACGCGGCCTACAAGCCCGTTATCACCGCTACGCAGATGCTCGACTCCATGCAGCAGAACCCGCGCCCGACGCGCGCCGAGGTTGCCGACGTTGCTAACGCCATCTACGACGGCACCGACGCCGTTATGCTCTCTGGCGAGTCCGCTGCCGGTAAGTACCCGGTCGAGGCCGTTAAGATGCAGGCCAGCATTGCTCTCGAGACCGAAAAGTACCTCCCGGCTCACGCTCCGCTCGAGGTTCCGGCTGACGCTCACGGCACCCGCGTTGTCAACAACGTTGTGGGTATGTCCGCTGTGAACATGGCCACCACCGTTGGCGCCAAGTGCATCACCGTGCCGACGACCACCGGTCGTACCGCTCGTCTGATCTCGCACTTCCGTCCCAACATGCCGATCTGCGCGTTCTCCCGCCACGAGTGGGCCGTCCAGCAGATGATCATGTACTGGGGCGTTATCCCGCACCAGGCCGAGATTACCCAGGGCACCGTCAACGGCACGATCGTCAAGGCGATCGAGACCGCTAAGGAGCTCGGCTACGTCGAGGCCGGCGACCTGACCGTCGCCACCGCTGGCGATCCCCGCATGAGCGTCCAGCTCGAGGACAAGGTCTCCTCGACCAACGTCGCTTACGTCGCTCAGGTGCGTTAAATCACACTTGCAAACACACTTGCATTGCAAAGGGCCCGGAAGGCTTCGCCTTCCGGGCCCTTTTTCTGTGCCAATGCCGGCGCACAGCAAAACACGCACTCATTTCTTTACCAAAAGTGCGAAATCCACCCTTCGAGGCCCATAAAATAAAGTCCCAAGCGCTAAAAGTGTTCGCCCGGTGGCAAACCCACACCTTAACCGACACTGCTAAATCGTTTTAGCAAGAGTCAGATCGACCTGGTTTTCGGAAGTATGCGGCAAATTCCGAGACCTCCGAGCACGCCCTGTTTTTTCATAACAAAATGCCTGATAAACTAGCCTCAAAAGCCAGGTCCGCTCATAGGGTTCAGATTTTGCCGCATACTTCCGGATTGACGCTGGCCTCACTCGATTCAAAGAGATGATTTCGGCCAGGAGGGCATTATGGACCTGACGCTTTGTGGGCAATCCGCCTTTAACTACTACCGCATCCCGCCGCAGGTATTAGGCCTTTACCCCGCCATTAGCCTTGGCAATATGGATCGCAGATGTTGCGGCCTCGGAAGCCATGCAGTTGTAAAAGACCTGCTTCACGCACCGCTTCACAGGCTAGTATTCACTCGGGCACAATCCGGGTCGCGAAGCCTGTTTAAATCGCACCTCCTGACCCAAGAGCCGCCTCCTGGGTCGTTTAGACAGACTGAACATGGATTTGATGTCACTTCACCGGAGTTCACGCTGCTCAGCCTTGCCACGCAGGTCTCATGCAACCAGTTACTCATGGCGTGCTACGAGATGTGCGGCTCCTTTGCAGTGTTTAAGCCCTGCGAACGAACGCAACAACAACTCGATGAAGCTATTTCGCTTAAGTTCATTCCACCCAACTGCGGCTGGGAGCGAGTTAACGACACCAAGGGCAATGACACCAACTTGTGGAAGCGCACGCCGCTTCTTACCGCAACGGATATCGCCGCGTTCGCCAAGCAAGCCGCAGGCCTGCGCGGCGTCAAACAACTGCGCTGGGCGGCCGAGCACATGACGGGGCAGGCCGCCTCGCCCTTCGAAGTACAGACCTCCTTGCTTATCTCGCTCCCCCGCGACGAGGGAGGCCAGGGCATCGAGATCGCCAACAACGCGCGCATCCCGCTCAGTGAAGCCGCACGTTCGCTGTATGACAAAACCTGCTGCTACGCCGATATCCTCATCGAAAGCGCCACCGACAGCATGGGCGTCATTCTGGAATGCCAAGGCCGCTCTGCCCACGACAGCGAAGCCGCGAGCCTCTCCGATGCCGAGCGCGCCACCGCGCTCACAAGCATGGGCTACGACGTCATCCAAATTACCTATGACCAGATCAAGGAGAAGAAGGGCTTCGACCACATAGCCGAGCTCATCCATAAAAAGGCCGGGCTTCCCCACATCCCAAAGACCAAACAGGAGCGCATTGCCGAAGATACCTTACGGCAAGAGCTACTTGTCGATTGGGTTGAGCTATTCACTGCCGGGCCGGCCGGCTAGCAGCTAGCGATCAGGGGGACTGCGGGGACGTCAGAAGCGGCAACGCGAGCCGCAAAGCCCGCCTCGGTCAGCTCGATGACCTCGGTAAACGTTGCGTCGAAGAATTTCTCGGTCAGCAGGCGGTATGGCGGATGGTCGGGCTCGCCGGGGTTTTCGCGCACGATCTCGTGCATAACGCCGATGGTCTTGAGCACATACTCTTTATGGATGGGATACTGCCCAAAACGCGTCGCAGCGGTATACAGGCGATCGGTCGCACGCGGAATCGAAACGATGCCGAGCGTCTTGCCAAACCAGTCAAAGTCGCCTTGCTTTTTAATGCGGAACTCCTCGCACGGCTTGCCGCCGTGCGCCTCCAGGTACTGATTCACGCGCGTATTCCATACGGTATCGGCCACCAGATGCGACCAGACACCCAGTGTCAAATCGAGCAACGACTGCGCCACGTCCTCGGACGCAAGCGAGAACTCACGAGCGCCGGGACCGATAACCGGCTCAGCATCCCTATAGCGCTGGGGATAGTGCACGCGGTTCAATCGCTCGCGTTCCTCGATAATCGAGGTCGCCGCGGCCGGCGCACCGCTGGGCGAACTTTTAAGCAGTGGCGCCACATAGGTATCCCAGAACTCGTGCTCGCGCGGCTTAGGGATAGGCTCGGGCTTTGCAAAGTGCGTAATGCGGTACGGGATGGGATCGGCGATGCCAGGGACCATATAGCCCACGAAGATATCCGGAACCACGCAGCCAAACAAAAAGGCATTGCGGTCGCGCACGCTATTGGCAAGCGCACCGGTGCACTCCAGCAAACGCTCCGTCTGAGCAATATGAATGTTCCAGCTTGGCATAGCCACCCCCATAAAAAACCTGGATAACTATACCATCACGGCAAAGCCGCGCGGGCGGCTACGCACGCTCTACGCAGCAACTAGTCCGTAGCACCGCTTTCGGTTCCATACGACGGCGAAGGCACCTCGATCACATGGTGATATCGATCGATATAGATTGCACGGGCACCCAGGCGTCGCACCAAATCTTGGTGATGTGTGCTCATCAAGACCGTCTTACCCGCCGCGACGTAGGCCAGCAAGAAGTTGACCACGATGTCGCATGAATCCTCGTCGAGCCCATTGGTAGGCTCGTCGAGGACCAAGATATCCGGGTTCATCGATACGACTGCCGCCAGCGCCACACGCTTCTTTTGCCCACCCGAAAGCTGATAGGGCGAGGCATCGACCAGGTCGGCAACTTGAAACAGTTCCATGGCATCGTGCACGCGACGGTCGAGCTCGTCTGCCGGCAGCCCCATTTGCGCGGGACCAAAAGCAACTTCCTCACCCACCGTAGCGCAGAACAACTGGGCGTCGGCATTCTGGAACACAAAGCCCACGCGCTGATGGAACCGCTGGGCCGTCGCGGAATCCTTGAGATATGCCGCATCGACCATACACCCGTCAAACAGGTATGCCCCTGCGTCCGCGAGTTCAAGGCCGTTAATAAGGCGCATAATCGTCGTCTTACCGCAGCCGTTTGGACCGAGTAGGGCAACGAGCTCACCACGGTCCACCTGCAGCGATACACCGTCGACCACCGTATGGCCCGTATAGGAGAACACCACGTCGCACAGCTCGATGAGCGGCGCGACCTCGGCGCTAGCAGCACCGCTCGCGCCCATCGCGCCATTTGTATCGTTTGCCAAAACGTCGCCCTTCCCTATTTGCATCCCCAGCCGGAACAGCAGCGCCTACAGCACGGCGCACAACACTGCCAGTAGCGCCACGCCAGCCGCGTAAACGACATCGCGCCAGCCAAAGCCACTCCGCGCAGGCACCGGATACGCACCGGCAAAGCCGCGGCAAAGCATAGCCTCGTCCATCGCGCGGCTGCATTCCATCGCCTTGATAAAGGTCATGCCCATGATACCCGCGATCGAATCGGTACGCGAAAATCCCTCAGGCGCACGGCCAACGCTGCGCAGCATGACCGATTCGCACAGATTGTGCGCCGTGCGACCCAGCACCTCAATGTGCTTGAGCGCCATATCAAACGTAAAGATGACCTCGTCGGGTAGATGCAGCATCTTGAGCGCCGCCGACATGCGGCTCCACGTGAGGGTCCACGAAACGCCCAGCACCAGCGAGACATTAATGAAGGTCTTGAGCGCAATCTTGAGCATGGCGCCCGTGGCAGACGCGCCCAGCAGCAGGGCAGGCAGTGCCAGAACCACCGCGAGCCCCGCAGCGCCGAGCGCCGGCACAAAGGTCGCACGCAGCCCGCGCGCGGGGCGCACCGCGACCAGCACCAACACGATAGCCGCCATCAGCATCAGGTACAGCGGACTCTGCGTCAGACACACGCACAGGACGCAGACGAACATCCCCACCAGGCGCACCGGAGCCGAAACGCAAGAAAGGGCGCGGTCGATTATCGACCCGCCCTTGTGTGCGCCACCGCCCAGGCGGACCCGCTCAAGCAGGCTCGCCAGGTGCAGGACATTCTTTTGCATCACACGATGCCGAGCCCCCGCGGGCTCGTATCGCTCCTCGGTCGCAAGCCAGCTAGGCAGCTCGGCTATCGCCATGAGCACCGCTTTCCTTGACCGTAAGCGAGATCAAGCGGAATGCGATGGTGAGCACCGCCACGCCAATTACGCCCGAGAGGATATACATGGCAGCCTGGCCGGCAAAGCCAAGACCCTGCTCCTCGGAATAGGCCTGCAGGTAATCACCCGTAGGCAGAGCGTCGGCAAAGGTCGGGGTATCAAGGCCGACCGAAGCCTGCAGGCTGTCGTCGCCAGCCTCCTGAACGGCGGTCGCGGCGCCCTCGGCGTCCCACTCACCCCAGGCGTCACCCGTGGCCAGCAGGCCCAGCGGCGTGGCCACGACAAGCACGGCAACCAAGATGAGCGTGGGGACCAGCGAGGTCTTCTTAGCAGCAGCGCCCTCGGCAGCAAGCTGGCCATCGACGGCCTCGGGCCCGACGATAATGCTCGGCGCCGTCTTCTTAATGAAACCGTAGATGGCGGCCGTCGCCACGCCCTCGACCACGCCGGCAACCAGCATATGCGGGATCAACATGGCCGGAATGGCCACGGACAGCGGGAAGGGGCAGTACAGCGGCGCGCCCGAAGCGTTGGTAAAGAGCATCGGCTGAATACCAAACTCGATTGCCGCGCACAGGGCCGCCAGGCACAGGCCGACCCAACCGCTCACGATGGCAGAAACCGAGGTGCCCCAGCTCTTGTCGTGCAGACGGCTGTTGAGCGCACGGAACACGATAGCAGCGACAAACGGCAGCACAAAGGCCATGTTAAAGCAGTTGGCGCCAAACGACAGAACGCCGCCGTCGCCAAACAGCAGCGCCTGCAGTGCCAGCGCGACCGAAACCGCAATGGCAGCAGCCTCGGGGCCCAGCAGCAGCGCGATGAGCGCGCCACCGACGGCGTGACCCGTGGTGCCGCCAGGTAGCGGCACGTTGAACATCATGAGCAGGAAGGAGAACGCAGCGCAGATGCCCAGGAAAGCCATGTGCTCGCGATCGAGCGTGGCGCGCACCTTTTTGATGCAATGAACCCAAACGGGCACCATCGCCACCGCCATAACGGCATCGGTCTGCGGGGACAGATAATTATCTGGAATGTGCATGTACGCCTCCCGGTTGTCGGCGCACGGAATTGCAACGCCGCCTGAATCACCTTGTCAGTGTTACGTATTGTCAGATTCGTAACACGCCGCGGGCTATCATAGCAAAACGGCGCGCTGCCGACAAAGCAGCACGCCGTTATGTAATGCGCGTGTCATATATGCAGGCTCAACGGTGCCTTATACCGAAAACAGCAGTCACGTAAGACTCGGCGGCAGCCGACGCTGGCCCATATCCGGCGCAGGACCTAGCCGCGGACCTCGCCGTTTACGCCCTTGCACACCTTGGTGACGATCTTCTGGTGCGCCTTTTCGACCTCTTCGCTGGTGAGCGTGTGGTCGTCGGAGCGATACGTAAGCGCAAAGGCCATGGACTTCTTGCCCGCTCCGATGCGGATGGGATCGCGGTAGACGTCGAACAGGCGCACGCCCTCGAGCAGCTTGCCGCCGGCACTCGTAATACGACGCTCAAGATCCTCGCAGGTCACAGTGTTGTCAACCACGATAGCGAGGTCGTGCTCAACGGCCGGGTACTGCGAGAACTCACGGTAGTTCTCCTGGTTGCGGGCGCCCTTGATCAGCTTGTCCAGGTCGAGCTCAAAGGCAACGACGACCTCGTCAATGCCCATAGCCTCGCGTGCCTCGGGGTGGATCTCGCCAACCCAGCCCAGCACGGTACCGCCCGAGAGCACCTCGGCAGCACGACCCGGCTGCAGGAAGGCATAGCCCTCGCCCTCGACGGGACGGAAGCGAACCTTCTCGATGCGCAGCTGAGCAAGCAGCTCCTCGACGATGCCCTTGCCAAAGAAGAAGCGCAGCTTGCGGTACTTCATGCTCCAGGACTGCTCGCTCCACTGGCCCGAGAGCACACCCGCCACGGACTTGGTCTCCTTGGGCAGGCTGGCGTTCTCGCGACCGTGGAACAGGCTGCCGACCTCGTACAGGTGCACGTTGGGCGTACCGTGCGCCTCGTTGTAGGCCACGGACTGTAGCAGGCCCGGCAGCAGCGAACGACGCATCTCGGTCTGCTCGGCCACCAGCGGGTTCATGAGAACCACGGGGCAGCCGCGGCCCTCGGTGGACATGCCAATCTTCTCCAGGTCGCCCGGGGCGGCAAAGCCAAAGGTCGTGGTCTCGTTGAGGCCGCAGGCGCGCAGGATCTCGCCGACCTTGCGAGTGAGCTTCTGCTCGCGGGTCAGGCCGCCAATGTGGTTCTTGGCAGCCGGGATGGTCGCCGTCACGCGGCCCATGCCCCATAGGCGCAGGACCTCCTCAATCAGATCGATCTCGCGCGGCAGGTCGGGGCGGAAGCTCGGCGGAGTGACCATAAAGTCCTCGCCGTCGCGCTCGACGGTGCAGCCCAGGCGGGTGAGCGAACGCTCGATAAAGTCGGGCTCGATGTCGGCGCCGCAGATGGCATGCACGCGGGCCAGGCGCAGCTTGATGCTGTCGATGGTCTTGGGCGCGGGGAACACGTCGACGTAGCCGGGAGCGACCTCGCCGCCGGCGATCTCCTCGATGAGCGCGCAGGTAACGTTGGCCACATCCACGCAGCCGGTCTCATCGACCTGGCGCTCAAAGCGAATGGAGGCGTCAGAGATCAGCGACAGGTCGCGGCTGGTGTGCGAGGTGCGACCGGCGTTGAAGCAGGCGCTCTCGACCATCACATCGACGGTATCGTCCTCGATCTCGGAATCCATGCCGCCCATGACACCGGCCAGCGCCACGGGACGCTCGCCGTCGGTGATGAGGCCCATGCCGGCGTCGAGCGTGCGCTCCTCGCCGTCGAGGGTCGTGAACTTCTCATCCTGCTGGGCGGCGCGAACCACCACGCGGCGATGGCCATCGCGCTCGGCAAAGGTGTCCAGGTCAAAGGCGTGCAGCGGCTGACCGGTGAGCATCATCACATAGTTGGTGATGTCGACGATGTTGTTGTGCGGGCGCACGCCCAGGGCGTTAAGGCGCTTGACCATCCAGTCGGGCGAGGGGCCGACCTTCACGTTGCGCACGATGCGGGCGACATAGCGGTCGCACAGGCCCTCGTCGGCGATCTCGACGGAAAGCTCGTCGTCGGTCGCGCGGCCGGTCTCGGCCTTGATGGCGGGCAGCTCAACGTGGAAATCGCGGTCGAAGATGGCGCCGGTCTCGCGGGCCATGCCGATCATGGACAGGCAATCGGGGCGATTGGGCGTGATCTCGCAGTCAAGCACGGTATCACTCGAGCCCACGTACTCGGCAAACGGCATGCCGCAGGGCGTATCCTCGGGCAGGATCATGATGCCGGAGTGGTCGCCGCCCAGGCCGAGCTCGCGCGCAGAGCAGTTCATGCCCATGGACACGACGCCGCGAAGCTTGCTCTTCTTGATCTTGACGTCGCCGGGAAGCACAGCGCCGATCATGGCCGTGACGATGTGGTCGCCGGCCTCAAAGTTCTGCGCGCCGCAGACGATCTGCAGCGGGACGGGGTTGCCGTCGGCGTCGAGGTTCTTGTCGCCCACGTCGACCGAGCACACATACATGTGGTCGCTATCGGGGTGCGGGGTCTTGGTGAGCACCTTGGCGGTCACCACATGGTCGAAGGACTCGCCCACGGTGTCGATCGCCTCGACCTCGGTGCCGGTACGGATATATTCGTCCGAAAGGGTCTTGGGATCCTCCGGAATATCGATCATGGTCTTGAGCCAGTCGTAAGAAACACGCATCTAGCTCTCCTTTCATACTGAAAGCCTGCGAAGAGATGCAGGTGGAAACTTCAACTTTGTGAACATTCCTTACAAAGCGAGGGTTGTCCAAGTGCGGCAGATCGGCCCGAAAGAGGAGCCCCGCGTACTTTGGTACGCAAGCGACGAATGAGCGCCGAGGTGCCGTGCTTGGGCAAGCCGCAGCCTAGAACTGATTCAAGAAGCGCATATCGCCCGTCATGAGCGTTCTGAGGTCCGGCAGGTCGTAGCGCAGGGCCGCGACGCGCTCGGCGCCAATACCAAAGGCGAAGCCGGTGTACTTCTCGGGGTCGATGCCGCAGTTGATCAGGACGTTGGGGTCGACCATGCCGCAGCCCAGGATCTCGATCCAGCCGCTGTGCTTGCAGAAGTTGCAGCCCTTGCCGCCGCACACGTGGCAGCTCACGTCCACCTCGCAGGAAGGCTCGGTGAAGGGGAAGAAGTGCGGGCGGTAGCGCGTCTTGCGATCCTCGCCAAACATGCACTTAACAAAGTAGTCGAGCGTGCCCTTAAGATCGCCAAAGGTGATACCCTCGTCGACGACCAGGCCCTCGATCTGGTTGAACTGCGGCAGATGGCAGGCGTCGGCCGTGTCGGGACGGTAGACGGTACCCGGGCAAATCATGTAGATGGGCGGCTTTTGCGACTCCATGGTGTGGATCTGCACGCCCGAAGTCTGGGTGCGCAGCAGTACGTCGGACTCGCCATGGGCATGCGCCTCGGGGTGCGCGACGCTGCCGGGGTTGTTGTCGACCACGTAGAAGGTATCGCGGGCCGAGCGACTCGGGTGATCCATGGGAGCATTGAGCGCAGTGAAGTTGTAGTAGGAGGTGTCGACCATAGGGCCGGACTCGACGGTGTAGCC
>URFE01000012.1:0-27436 GCA_900546965.1 uncultured Collinsella sp. | reverse complement strand
TGTATAAGAGACAGATCATCGATGTTGGCATTAATTGGGACGAGGCCGCTGGCAAGCTGGTCGGGGACGTCGATTTTGATGCTGCGGCGCCGGTTGTTGGTGCCATCACCCCCGTGCCGGGCGGCGTGGGCGCCGTGACAACGGCGATTCTCGCCAAACACGTGATTGAGGCGGCAGAGCGCGCGGCAAAATAGGCGTTTAGAGGCTGTTTAGGGGGTTGGTTAGATACCCCGTGGTCAAAAAATGCCAAATATGAGTACTGTTGCCTTGTTGGTTGCATATCTTTGAGACTGATTTGACTCCCTACTGATATTTAATATCGTTAGGGAGTCTCTTTTATTGGACCTTTGGGGAATTACTTTGCTCAACTTTTGGACAAGTGAGGACTTCTGAGTCCTGGACGATGGAATTTGCTGTTACTAAATTGGTGACAGTACTCATATTTGGCATTTTTTGACCACAGGGGTTGCCAGCGCCGTGGTTTCGCCCTTTTTGCGCCGAAGCGATACACTGTTGCCGTTTGATTTCTTCGCTCAAGGAGGATGCGCATGCCGTGCACAACGATTCTGGTCGGTAAGAACGCAAGCTACGACGGGTCGACCCTGGTCGCCCGCAACGAGGACTCGTCCAACGGGGTATTTGAGCCCAAACGTATGCGCGTTGTGCACCCCGACGATCAGCCGCGCGTCTACACGAGCGTCCTGAGCCACCTGACCATTGAGCTGCCCGACAACCCCATGCGCTACACGAGCGTTCCCGACGTCATTCCCGGCCACGGCATCTGGGCCGAGGCCGGTTTCAATGAGCTCAACGTTGGCATGTCCGCAACCGAGACGCTCACCACCAACGAGCGCGTCCGCGGCGCCGATCCGCTCGTGGACTATGTACCCGCCAAGGGCAACGAGGGTGAGGACGGCTATGTGCCGGCGCAGCCTGGTGGCCTGGGCGAGGAGGATATGGTGACCCTGGTCCTGCCGTATGCCAAGTCCGCCCGCGACGGCGTTCGTATCCTGGGCGGCCTGCTCGAGCGCTACGGCACCTACGAGAACAACGGCATCGCCTTGAGCGACGTGGACGAAATCTGGTGGCTCGAGACCATCGGCGGCCACCACTGGATCGCCAAGCGCGTGCCTGACGACGCCTATGTGACCATGCCCAACCAGCTGGGTATCGACAGCTTTGACCTGGATGACGCCGAGGGCGCCCAGACCGACCACATGTGCTCGGCCGACCTGCGCTCCTGGATGGCCGAGTGGCATCTGGACCTGACGCTGGGCGTCGAGGGCGACGGTCCGGCGACGGTCTTTAACCCGCGCGAGGCCTTTGGCTCGCACAGCGACAGCGACCATGTCTACAACACGCCGCGCGCGTGGTACATGCAGCGCTGCCTCAACCCCAGCGACGTGTGGGATGGTCCCGAGGCCGACTACACGCCCGAGAGCGACGATATCCCCTGGAGCCGCGTGCCCGAGCGCAAGGTGACCATCGAGGACATCAAGTACGTGCTTTCGAGCCACTACCAGGGCACGGAGTACGACTGCTACGGCAGCAAGGGCACGCCCGCCACGCGCGGCGCCTATCGCCCCATCGGCATCAACCGCAACAGCCAGCTCGCCGTGTTGCAGCTGCGTCCCTATGCGCAGCCGGCCTATCGCGCCGTGCAGTGGATGGCCTTTGGCTCCAACTCGTTTAACGCGCTGGTTCCGCTGTACGCCAACGTCGAGACCATGCCCGAGTACTATGCCGACACGCAGGCTCGCGTGACGTCCGAAAACTTCTACTGGGCCAACCGCCTGATCGGTGCCCTGGCCGACGTCCGTTTCCATGAGTGCGGCCGCGCGGTCGAGGATTATCAGGAGAAGATCGGTGGCATGGGCCACAAGCAGATCCATGACGTCGACGCTGCCGTAGCCGCTCTGCCCGAGGTCGAGGTGCCTGCCGAGCTTGCACGCGCCAACGAGGCCTTTGCCGAGCGTGTTCGCGTGGAGACCGATGCCCTGCTGGGCAAGGTGCTTTACACCACGAGCTGCGCCATGAAGAACTCTTTCGCGATGAATGACAACGTGAGGTAGGGATTTCCCGTCGATCGAATAGCACTAAAACGCTTTGTCGCTTTCGCTCAATCTTGGGTACAAGAACGCCAATGCAGTTGTTTGTGATTGGAGATAACCATGGTTATGAAACTCGATCAGCTTGTTAACGGCGCCATTAACGTGGGCTTTGGCGCTGCCGCCGTTGCTGTCGAAGGCGGCAAGAAGGTCCTCGACGACCTTAACACCAAAGGCGAGCAGGTTCGCAAGGACACCGCCACCCCCGATATCGCCCGCAGTGTGTCCGACATGTTCGAGCAGGCCGGCGGTACCATCTCCGATCTGACCGAGCGCTTGGGCATGCAGGGCGAGACCGCGGCCCAGCGCGTGCTTGACGAGCTCATCCTTGCCCGGGTCCGCGTCATGACCGCCCCCGAGCGCACGGCCTTCCTGGCCCATGTGCGTGACATCGTCGATTCGGTCGAGGACAACGTGACCTCGGTGCCCGTCGAGTCCGTTGAGCCCGACGATGCGAAGGAT
Organism: uncultured Collinsella sp.; assembly: GCA_900546965.1. GTDB lineage: Bacteria > Actinomycetota > Coriobacteriia > Coriobacteriales > Coriobacteriaceae > Collinsella. The sequence continues at coordinate 24,866 of URFE01000012.1, read as the reverse complement.
ACCGAAGAGGCCGAGTAGCAGCGCAGATGGCAGATTCCACCACCGATTACAACAATCTAGATCCTTTGGGTGACGAGGCGGCGGTTGTCGATGAGGTCGATGCCGCCGTCTCGGGCGCTCGCAAGAAGCCGCGCGCTGTCGATATGGTGCCCGAGGAGCCCGACGCGATGGCGCCGGACGAGGAATACCAGCTCACGCCGGCGGGTCGTCGCGAACGCATCGGGCAGATTGTTCGCTTGGTCAAAAAGTACCGTGTGTGGGATAACCTCACGCCGGTTCGCTTGCGCCGCCTGCTCGAGGAGCTCGGCCCCATGTTCGTCAAGATGGGGCAGATTCTGGCCAACCGGTCCGAGATTCTGCCGCAGCGCTTTTGCGATGAGCTGCGCCGTCTGCGTTCCGACGTGGAGCCGGTGCCCTACGAGGTAGTGCTCCGCTGCTTGGAAGAGGAATACGGCCTGCGCCTGGGGGAGATGTTCGATGCGATCGACCCCAATCCGCTTGGTAGCGCATCGCTCGCGCAGGTGCACCGCGCCCGCCTGGTGACCGGCGAGGACGTAGCCGTTAAGGTGCAGCGCCCCGGTGCGCAGCAGGTTATGGCACAGGACATCGATATCATCCGCTCGGTGGTGCGTATCGTTTCCAAGTTCGTCAACACCGATCAATTCGTTGATCTGCACGGCGTAGTCGAGGAGTTGTGGACCTCGTTTCGCGAGGAGACCAACTTTTTGGCCGAGGCCAAAAACCTCAACGACTTCTACGAGTTCCATAAGAGCGTTCATGGCGTGACGTGCCCTAAATCCTATCTGGACCTGTGCACCGAGCACGTGGTGGTTATGGACTACGTCGACGGCATTTCGATCGCCGATCCTGAACGCTTGGTGGCCGAGGGCTATGACTTGGAAAAGATCGGTGCCGCAATCGTCGAGGACTACTCGACGCAGGTGCTCGATGACGGCTTTTTCCATGCCGACCCGCATGCGGGAAACATCATTCTCAAGGACGGCATCGTCTACTTTATCGACTTGGGCATGGTCGGACGCATGTCGAGCCACGACCGCGGTATCGTCAAGGATATGATCTTTGCCGTGGCCGAGGGCGACGTGCCAAAGCTCAAGGATTCGCTCATGCGCTTCGCCGTGACGCGTGGCGACTCGGCTGAGCTCGATCATTCGGCCTTTTTGTCCGATCTTGACTTTATCGTGGCTGACTTTGCGGGCCTTGACCTGAAGGATCTGGATATCGGCGAGTTTTTGACCTCGCTGCTAAACTTGGCGTGCAAAAACGACGTTGAGCTGCCGAGCGTGGTGACAATGTTCGCGCGCGGCATGGTGACGCTCGAGGGTCTGCTGACCGAGTACATGCCCAACGTCAACATGATCCAGATCATTCAGGCTCATATCAAAAACGAGAAGAGCATCTATGCCCGCATGCGCGAGATGAGCCGCGACTTTGCCGCGAGCAGCTATCGCGCGGCAAAAGGCTCGCTTGAGGCAGCCGAGTATCTGGGCTTGGCTTCGCGCATGCTCACGCGCGGCCAGCTTAAGGTGAACACGCAGATCATGAGCAGCGATAAGGCGCTGCGACAGCTAGGTGGGATTATCGACCGCATGTCGATGGCTATCGTTATCGCCGGTCTGTTTATCGGTTCGTCGGTGGTGTACTACGCGCGCATCGAGCCGGTTGTGTTTGGTATCCCAGTCATTGGCTTTATGGGCTACGTGAGCGCGCTGGTGCTGGCACTTATGCTGGGCCGCAATATCTGGCTCAACAGCCACGGCGGCAAGCACTAGAGTCTGCGACCGTCACCGCATTTTCCTATCGCAAACAATAGCTTTTACCTTGGGCTTCGCCTGCGTGCGAGGCCCTTTTGCGTGATAGCATATTGACGGTTTTAATCGATGGCCTAGATGGTGGTGCGGAGACGCACGAATGCGCGGTTTTCCTGCGCGTTTGGGAGAATCGGGGTGCAAGTCCCCGGCTGTACCAGTAACCGTAATTCCTCTTGGCTCGGGATGTTCGCGTCGCAGATCGGACGGCGCGCCTGAGCCGTTAAGGTTAAGTCGGATCGCCTCCCATCTTGCATGCGGCTGCGGCGTATGCCGCCGGTGTGCATAGGGCTCTGGAGGAAAGGGGGACCCCGATGGGGGAACTCGAGCGCAACATGCGCGATGACGTGGGGCAGCTTCAAGGCAACGCTCCAAGTACAGACAGTAGGAGACAAATGGATATGTTTGAGGACGAGTGCCAGCGTGCCTCGCTTCGTCGCCGTGGCGTAATCGCGCGCGGCGTGGCAAAGCGCTGCCTGGTGGCATTCCTGGCCTTCGCGATGGCCTTCAGCACCACGCCGGCTCAGCTGTGGGCCGAGGGTGCCGAGGGCATTACCGACGCTGTGGCTCAGGCTACGACGCCAGGCGAGGACGCAGCGCTTGCGGGCGGTACCGCTGAGCAGAGCGGCGCCGAGGTTTCGGATTCCGGGAGCGCGCCTGCAGCTAGTGCCGCCACAACAGAGGCAGCAACTGGCGACGAAGGCTCGGCGACGGGGGAGAGCCCTGCCACGAGCGAGCAGTCTTCGACGGCATCCGCTGGCCAAGCAGGATCTGCCGCCGCGGCTGCCGTTCAGACAGAGAACCCGACAGAAACCGGCGATGTCGCCAAGAAGCAAGTCGAGGTCTCGTTCTCGATTATCGGCACCGATGCCGACGGCAAGGCTCAGACCTGGGTGGCACCTACGCAGCTCAAGCTCGACGAGGGCGCGACGGCTGCGGATGCCTTCGTTAAGCTGCAGCAGAAGACGGGCTTTAAAGCGGATTACGAACCGAACACGGCATACGGTTTCTACCTCGAAAGCATCACCTCCCCGAGCGATGGCCGCACGCTTGCCTACGATCCGGCGACTCATGCCTACTGGCAGCTGTTCGTCGACGGCGCGTCTTCCTCGGTTGGCGCGAGCAGCGTCAAACTCACCCAGGGGCAGAAGATTGAGTTTGCCTTTACGGGTGGTAGCGCGTCCCCTGTCGTTAAGGACCAGCTTTCTGCGAATGTGACCGTCATTGGTCGCGATGCCCAGGGCAAGACTCAGACCTGGGTCGACAACGCGCAGTATGTGGTGACGTCCGGTTCGAGCGCGCTTGATCTTACGAAGGTCGCGCTTGAGGCGAATGATATTGACGCCGTTGCTGCGGGCTCCTTCATTCTGAGCCTTAAGTACAACGGCGTTGAGCTGGGTACGCCGCTCGATTATTCGACCTATTGGCAGCTGTTCATCAACGGCAAGTCGAGTGACTATACGGCGGACAATGTCACCATCCATGCTGGCGATACCGTCACGTGGTTCTACGGTGGCTGGGGCGACCAGTTGCCGTCCGATTCTGTTCATGCTTCCGTTCAGGTACTTGGTAAGGACAAGGACGGCAAGCAGCAGGTTTGGGCTTCGACGGGCCAGACGAGCCTCAAGGCAGGCTCCACTGCCAAGGATCTCCTTGAGCAGGTCGGTCTTACTCTCGATGCTGGCGAATCGTCTTGGGGCTGGTTCCTCAACGGCATTTATTCGCCCTTCGATGGTAAGTCCTATTGTGGCTATGATGCTGCGACCAATAGCTATTGGCGCTTCTACGTAAATGGCAAGTTCGCCGACGTTGGCGCCGGTGCCTACGAGCTCCAACCCGGCGACGCCGTCACCTTTATGTATGCTGGCGACAGCGATGCCCTCCCTGGTCAGGTGTTTGGATCCGCCGATGTTATCGGTCCCGATGTCAACGGCAACAATGCTCGCTGGGGCTCGGCAAGCAGTGTTTCTTTGCCTGAAGGCTCTACTGCCCAGAACCTTATTGAGACGGTCCTGAAGGCCAAGGGCGTTACGTACAACGGTTCCCAGAGTGGTGAGTACTGGTTCCTCAATTCCATCAACTCGCCGTTCGAAGACAAGGCGTACGGCTATGATGGTGCGACCAAAAAATATTGGCACCTGTATATCAACGGAGAGCCCTCATCTCTCTGCGCCAACCAGGTCACGCTCAAGAGCGGCGACAAGGTTACGTTTGCCTACACCACCGATAATTCGCCCATGCCCGATCCCGACAAGATTGTCGTGGACCCGAGTGCGACGACTCCTGATTGGGATGTCGAGTGGGCCGGCTACGGCAACAGTGGCAACGGTTCGACCGTAACGGATGCCAAGACGCCTGCGCAGGCCGCCGGTCTTAAGTGGGCCTTCGATTGGAAGGCCGAGTCTGGCCAGCAGTATGCCAACTGCAGCGAGCCTGTCATCGCTAACGGCTTTGTGTACATCGCGACCGAGAACGAGCTCATTAAGATCGATTCGTCCACGGGCAAAAAGGTTGCCTCTGCGCCGCTTGCCTCCAAGGTGAGCTATACCTCTCGTCCGATCTATACCAATGGCCTTATCATCGTTCCGCTCAACGGCGGTGCGGTCCAGGCGATTACTGCAGACAAGCTGATCTGCAAGTGGCTGACGCCCGGTTTGACGGACTTGACGCAGAGCTCCTGCACCGTCGTTTCGGACGGCGAGTACGTCTATGTTGGTACGGTCGATATTTCGTATGACGAGAACTACAACGCGACCTACGGCAACGGCTCCCTTAAGCGTATCAAGATTGCCACGGGCGAAGTCTCTTGGCAGAACATTGACGCTTCCGAGGGCTATTACTGGACTGGTGCGGCTTTGACGGATAAGTATGCCATCGTTCCTACGAGCGCGGGTACGCTTAAGTGCATTGATAAGGCAACGGGCGATGTCGTTTCGACCATGAAGCTCGGCACCCTTGCGAACGCTGACTGCGTCGCCGATCCGTCCAATGGCTCGACCTTCTATCAGATGACGCACGACGGAAAGCTCCATGTGATTTCGCTTTCGGCGAAGGGCGTGCTGGGCGAGCAGAAGACGGTCGACCTGGGTCTTACGAATAACATGAGCGCCCCGGCGGTCTCTGGTGACAATCTGATTGTCGGCGGACAGACGGCTACGGGCTCTGCTCTGGTTCTCTATAACCTGAAGACGGGTAAGACCACGATGGTCGCTGCTGCTGACGGCAAGGCGCTGCCGGCTGGCCTCAACGGTATTGCCGCTACTCCGCTGGTGAGTGTTCAGGGTGGCAAGACCTATGTGTACTTCACCGTTAACAGCGCGGATAGCAAGGATTACGTCAACTACTCTGCTGGTGGTGGCGTGTATCGCTATACGCTCGGCGATGCAGAGGCGACGCAGATTTATGATGCGGCTGGCCATTACCAGTACTGTGACTCTCCGGTCATTGCCGATGCATCTGGCAACCTGTACTACATCAACGACTCGGGCACGCTGTTCAAGCTTGGGGCCGTTGAGTCTTGGACGGTTGCCTTTAATTCCAATGGCGGGTCTGCTTGCGACACTAAGTTTGTTGCTACGGCCGATGGCAAGCTGGTCAAGCCGGCCGATCCGACGCGCGATGGCTGCACTTTCGGCGGTTGGTATACCGATGAGGCTTGCACGCAGGCGTATGACTTCAGTACGCCGGTGACGGCCGATCTGACGCTGTATGCCAAGTGGACCAAGAATGCCGTTAACCCTGGCGGAAATGGCGGTTCTGGCTCCAATGGCGGCAATGGTGGCGCTGGCAACGGTTCCGGTGCTGGTGCTGGCACGGGTTCCGGCTCCGGCACGAAGGGCCAGCAGGCTGGCGGCGCTGTCGCTCCGGGTCATAAGCCGACGACCAAGACGACGGTGTCGACCAAGACCGAGACCAAGGACAACAAGTCCGACAAGAAGGACTCCGATAAGTCCGATAAGAAGGACGAGAAGAAGTCTGACAAGAAGGACAGCAAGTCCGACAAGAAGTCCGATTCCAAGTCCGATACGGGTGCTGCTTCCACGACCACTGCTAAGAAGTCCTCTGGTGCTTCCGAGCAGGAGACTGGCACCAACCCGCTCGCCATCGTTGGCGTTGCCGCCGGCGTCATCGGTCTCGCCATCGTCGGCGTGTTCGTGTTCACCAAACGTCGGTAGGTGAGGGCTGTGTCCAATAAATCCAAGGACGCTGACCCCAAGCAACCGGATTCCTCGTTCATTCAGTTCGACGATGCAAAGCAACAGGGCGCCGCTTCGGCGGCGTCCGCCCCTCGCCGCAAGGTGCTCCTTGGCGTTCTGACTGCCGCATGCACCATTCTGATCGTCGTCTCGCTGGGTTTCGTCCATCCTTCCACAAGCGGTGCCTGGTCCATCGACTGGATCATTCAGACCGTGACGGGGGAGAGCGTCGTCACCAAGGACACCAAGGCGTCTGGCTCGACTACGACTTCGGGCGAGGCCAGTTCCGAGGACTCCAAGTCATCGAATGATGCAAAAGACGAGTCCAAGGGTTCGAACGACGGCAAGGACGATTCCGAGTCTTCGGACAAGGAATCGGATAAAAGCTCGGATAGCAAGAAGTCCGATGGTCAGAACGGCAAGAAGTCTGGAGATAAATCCGCTGCCCAGAATATGGGAGCCGGCGATACTTCCAATGTGTCTGGTGGTGCTTCTTCGGGCGGTGGCCAGTCGTCTAATGGAGCCTCATCCTCTAATGGTGGAAACGCCTCCTCGGGCGGACAGGGTGGCTCGCAGGAGTCCAACTACGTAACGGTGACGGTTTCGGTCACATCGAGCGCTGTGGGCAATCCTGTGTCCTCTGGTGGCACCTTTACCTTTAACGAAGGCGCTACCGTCTACGATGCCCTGTGCGCGCTGGGCCTTTCTGTCAACGCACATGGCTCTTCGTACGGCACGTATGTTTCCGCGATTGGTGGTTTGGCCGAGAAACAGTACGGCGGCACGAGTGGCTGGATGTACTCCGTCAACGGCACATCGCCCATGACGGCGTGCAGCAACTACGTTCTCTCAAACGGTGACAACGTAGTCTGGTATTACGTGACAGGCTAGAGGCCTCGACATAGCGCGCCAGACGGGCGGTCCGGACAAACATCCGGGCCGCCCGTTTTTCATGCGAATGGGACTGGGCCGCCGGGTCTCTCTGCAAACAAAAAACCGGTTGGAATGGGAATTCCAACCGGTTATACATTCAAGCAAATAGTGATCGACTACGACCGTGCACCCTCGAGGAAGAAGCGGCGGCTGAAGTAGTTGTACCAGGTGACGAGGAACGTGGCGATGGCCTTCATGGCTTGGTAGCCGATGCTCAAAAACGTGACACCCACAAACATGTACAGGTCGTTGAGGCCCAGGCCGATCACCGACAGGATGGTGAAGATCGTGAACTCGCGCTTGCGGCTCATGCCCTCGCGATGGTCGAACACGTACTTCATGCTGAGCCAGTAGTTGACCACGACGGATGTGATAAACGAAACCGTGGTGCTCATCAAAAAGTCGAGGTGGAACAGCTCGACGAGCGCAATGAGCATGCCCCAGTCGATGCCAAAGGAGATAAGACCCACGACAGCAAACTTGAGGAACTGCTTGGTATGAGGTTGTGCCAGCGCCTTGCGCACGTAATCACATCCAATGCGTTGATGAATCGAGCAGGGGATACTTTAGATCTTTTGCAAGGGAAACGTAAGGTCTTTGCCAAGAACTATACGAACTCGCCAAATTTTCAAGAGCTAATCCGTAAACGTTGATAATTTGTCCGTAAACGAGCGGCGCCCACGGAAGATACTGCGCTGAGTGCGCGTCATCCGTGGGCGCCGTAATGCTGCAGGGGTGTCGAGCTACTTGGTCTCGTCGCCCTCCAGGAAGATCTTTCGGGTCACAAAGTTGTAGACCATGACAAGCGCGGTGGCGCAAATCTTGGCGATATTGGCCTCGAGTCCCAGGCCGGCGTTGAGCGCCAGCACGATGCCGTCGTTGAGAGCCAAGCCGATCACGGAAAGCACGACAAAGATGATGAACTCGCGGCGGCGGCTCATGCCTTCCTTGTGCGCAAACACGTACTTCATGCTTGCGAGGTAGTTAAAGATGAGTGAGATGATAAAGCCGCTGGTGTTGGCGATTAGGATGTTGAGGCCCAGACCGTAGTGGAGCAGATTCATAATGCCAAAGTCGATAACCGTGGCAATGACACCGACGACGCCAAATTTCATGATCTGCGCAAGGAGCTTTTGCATGGTACCTGCCTTAAGCCGGCGCCGGGGCGCCGTGGGGATGACAAACTTAGCAAGTTTAGCCAATCCCCGCGGGTGGTGCTAGGCGCGCTCCTCGATAGCACCGTTTCTATATGCATCGAGGAGCTGGCGCAGGTCCTGGATTTGGCTGCGGATCTTGGCGCCAGTATCGGTGTCGCTTACCATGCGGCGACGGTCTGCTTGGTCAAAACGGTTGGTCTCGCTCTCGATGTCCACGTTGCGCGTGAGTGCCTCGGCAACCGTCGTAAAGGCCCGGTGCGACTTGAGGCGGCAGCCGCGCGAGCTCGAGATGAGCGTATAGCCGGCGATGCCCGTCTTGGGATGGTAAGCGCGGCAGAAGCCGCCATCGATGACCAGCAGCTTGCCCTCGGCGCGGATGGGCTGCTCGCCCTTGGTAGTTTTAACGGGCGTGTGGCCGTTGATGATGTGGCCGGTCGGCGAGCATGCCATGGGCGCGACGCCAAACTCGCGCATGATATCATCGCAGACCGAGGGCGACTTGGTAAGCGTAAAGTACGGATCCATTGGCTCGACCCAGGTGCTCTTATCGGCGATATAGGCGCGCTCAAAGGTACGCACCAGGCGTCCGCTGGCGGGTGAGTTAAAGCCAATCCACAGGTACCACATCCAGTCGAGAGCGTCGCGGTCGCCCACGCGCCAGGCGCGGCGGGCGATGTGGTCGCAAAAATCGAGATAATCGCGGCCAGCGTGCCAGGTGCCCAGACAGTTCATGCTGCTAAAGGTGCTGTCTTCGTTGAGCGGAACGCAGCCGTGGAAGAGCAGGTTGCCGTTGGCGACCTTGTACATCGAGCCGTGGGAATAGAGGAAATCGATATGGCGATGCAGGTGATCGGCGGTGACAAACTCGGACACGAGCTTGTCGATGATGTGCTGCTCCTGAGACGTGAGCGTGTAGGGGTCCGCCGGGTCGACGGTGGGGAAGTCGTTGGTCGTGAGCGGCCACACGCTGCCGTCGGCGAGCGTGACCGTGCCGGTGTCGTGGTCGATCTTGTCGAGTAGCAGGCGGTCGGTCATATCGAACTCGGGGTGGCGCTGGATAATCTGGCCCTCGAGCTTAAAGAGCAGCACGTTGATGGCCTTGATCAGCGGGGTGATGGACTCACCGGCGGTATAGGTGGCATCGGCAAAGGCGACAAGCTCACGCAGCGAGATGCCGTAGTCGTTCTCCAGGATCTCGTAATTGTCGTAGCGTAGGTTGTTGCGCAATACCGTGGCGATGCAGGCGGGCTCACCGGCCGCAGCGCCCATCCACAGCAGGTCGTGGTTGCCCCACTGGATGTCGAGCGAATGGTAGGTGAGCAGGCGGTCCATAATCTTGGCCGCGCCGCCGCCGCGGTCGAAGATATCGCCCACCAGGTGCAGGTGGTCGACGGCCAGGCGCTTGATGAGCGAAGCGAGCGACTCGATAAAGTCGTCGGCGCTGGCGGTCTCCAGGATGGACTCCACGATGCGCTCGTGATAGCGCACGCGATAGTTGTTCTCGTCCGGGTGCGTGTGCAACAACTCGTCGATGATATAGGCGTAGTCGCGCGGGATGGCCTTACGCACCTTGGAGCGCGTGTAGCGGCTTGAAAGCGAGCGTGCGACCATGATGAGCTGGTCAAGCATCGTCTTGTACCAAGTTGGCGAGTCCTCGCGCTGGCTGCGGACCAGCTCAATCTTCTCGCGCGGGTAGTAAATGAGCGTGCACAGCTCGCCCTTTTCGTCAAAGGAGAGCGTGTCGCCAAAAATCTCGTCGACATGCTCGCGCACGACGCCCGAGCAGTTGTTGAGGATGTGCATAAAGGCTTCGTACTCGCCGTGCACGTCGCTCATAAAATGCTCGGTGCCCTTGGGTAGGTTGAGGATGGCCGAGAGGTTGATAATCTCGGTAAATGCGGATTGTTCGGTGGGGAACTGTCTCGACAGCAGGCGCAGATACTTGAAGTCTTGCGGGTTGCGATCGAATGCGACCATGAAACACCTTCCGATGGGGCTGGTAAAACTGATAAACAGCGTCAAACGTTTATCAGTATGCGCCGCTTTTGTTTCGATTTTGCGCCAGCGGCTGAATTGTCGGCTGAATGGTTTGGTAAATCGATTTAGTGAAGGTAGATGTGTTGGTTGGGTGGAGACGACAGAAGGTGTTTTCTCAGATATTTATGCGTGGGGCCGGTGGAGACGATGGTGGTAAAGATGTTCACTATTTTTGGTTCGATTTGGTAAATAGTGGACATATGTACCGCATGTAGGCTCACTGTGCGATAATTTGCGCAACAATGAGTAAGGAGCCTCATATGAGTGATTTTGTCCTGACCTGTGAATCCGCCGCCGACCGAACCCGTGAGTTCTTTGCGTCGCGCAATATCCCTGTCGTGTGTTTTCATTACGAGATCGACGATGTTGTCTATACGGACGATCTGTATCAGTCGATTACACCGGACAAGTTTTTTGCCCAGATTGCCGCGGGCGCCATGCCCAAGACGTCTCAGGTGAGCGTGGGTGAGTACGAGGAGTTTTGGGAGCCGTTTGTTGCCGAGGGTAAAGACGTGCTGCACCTGACGTTGTCGTCGGGTATTTCGGGCACGTATGGATCGGCCTGCGTCGCGGCGCAGATGCTTGCGGATCGCTATCCCGAGGGCGGCAAGGTGCGCGTCATCGATTCGCTGGGGGCGTCTTCGGGCTTTGGTCTGTTGCTGGAATATGCCGCCGACGTGCGCGATAGCGGCGCTTCACTCGACGAGACGGCTGCCTGGATCGAGGAGCACAAACTCAACCTGCACCACTGGTTCTTCTCGACCGATCTGTCGAGCTACCTACGAGGCGGTCGCATTTCGGCTGCGAGCGCGATCATCGGCACGGCGCTTAAGATTTGCCCGCTTATGACGGTCGATTGCGACGGCAAGCTGTCGCCACGTGAGAAGATTCGCACTAAGAAGCGCGCGATTTCCGAGATGGCTAAGACCATGATGGCACACGTGAAGGGCGGTGCGGATTATTCGGGTAAGTGCATCATGTCGCACTCGGCGTGCCGCGAGGATGCCGAGGCAGTTGCGGCGCTGATTGAGGAACAGGTTTCGCAGCTTAAAGGCAAGATTGAGATCAATGACATCGGTACTCTGATTGGCTCGCATACCGGACCTGGTACGGTGGCGCTCTTCTTTATGGGCGACAAGCGCGTGGATTAATTTGCCCCATCACGTCGCTGCATGTTTGTTCAAGCGAAAACGGCCCGCCTCACGTTTGTGGGGCGGGCCTTGCTGTTGCGGCTAGCGTTTCTTTCCGCGGAAGAAGAAGCCGTGCAGTGATGGCTTGAGGCCGCGGTTGGCGCGATGCTCCTCGACGCGCTCGTGGATCGAAGCGACGCGCTCGATGACTTCGTCGGGAATCGGCACATCGGGATTCATGTTCTCGACTTGGCTGACCTCGGCGGCGGCGACCTGGTCGATAATGGGCACATCGTCGCGCGAGATGACAGGTGTGGCGTCTTCCTTCATCTTGCGATAACGCTGCATCATGTCGGTCTGTAACTGCTGGGCCGAAGGCGGCGTCCAGATGATGGCGTTGGCGCCGGCGGCGATGGTCTCACGGATGCTCTCGGGCGTCTTGCCGCCCGGCGCGATGAGCGGCAGGTTGGGATAGTGCTCGCGCAGCTCGCGTAGGACCTGGGGCGTGTTCTTGCCGGCGGCGATGTTGAGAATCTTGGCTCCGGCGCGCACCTTGGCGTGAGCATCGTCGTCGCAGCGAACGACCGTGGCGATGACGGGGATGTCGGCGATGTTGGTGATGTGCTCGACCATCTCGGCAGTGGCGGGGGAGTTGACCACGCAGCCCGCCGCGCCCTGCATCTCGGAGACGGCTGCCATCTGCACGGAGCGCTTACCGGTCGTAGTTCCGCCGCCCACGCCTACAAAGACCGGGCACTCGGCGACGGTCAGCAGCGCTTGCGTAATGGCGGGCTGCGGCGTGAAAGGGTAGACCGCAAAAACGGCATCGGCGTTGGAGTTGCGGATAACCGCGACATCGGTGGTGTAAATGAGCGACTTGATGCGGCGGCCGAAGAGCGTGAAGCCGCTGGCCTCCTCGATCTCGTCGGGCATGCGAAGGGCAGCCTTGCGCAGACGTCCGTCGATGGGCAGGGGCTCCATGGGGAGCAGTCCGTTGGAGGTCACGGCTACCTGGGGCTCGGTGAACTCGTCTGCGAGCTCGACCTCGGAGAAATCGACCGAGGCGACGATGTCCTCGTGAACCTCGGCGGGCACATCGATGGGAGCTTGGTCGTTTGCCGCGGCAGGCGTGTCGAAGGAGCTGGTGCCGACGAAGGCGTCGACGCGCTCATTTAGATCGTTGAGGGTATCCATGGAGGCTCGATTCTATGTGATAACGGCCGGCGCTATGCAGCCGGAATTGCGAATGCTAAATCGTTTGACGAGTTGATTTTTCCCCGCCGCGCCATCCGTTAGACCGAAGGGCCGGCGAACGTGAAGGAGCTGTGGTGGCGGGTATCGAGGTGCTATCTTGAAAGTCCCGTTTAAAAGAGAGGTGACGCGGTATGGAATTGACAGCAATGTTTGGCTCGATTGGCCTGTGTGTGGCCGCAATCGTTGCCGCCGCGGTCATCTACTTTGTGGTCACGGCCATTAAGGGCAAAAGGGCCGAACGCAAAGAGCGCGCGACGCTTAAACAACATCGTGACCAGCAGGGCAAACGCGCACAGAGATAGCTTGTTGAGTTTTGGATCCGTGCGCTAGCTGCGTTTTCGGATCAGGGCAATGTAGAAGCCCTCAAAGTCGCGGCTGGGCGGGATAGTGAGCGTGCCGGGCATGCCGTTGGTGACGGCCGATACCTGGCCCGCGGTGATTGCCTCGGTGAGAGCGTTGGACTCGACGCGCGGTTCCTCACCGGCTTCCTGGGCGCGGCGTGCTTCGCTTTCGCTTGGCGTGCCGTCGAGGGGGATGAGCTCGCAGTCCATATGCTTGTCGAGGGCCTCTTGCAGGGCGTCCTCGTTTTCCTGCGGCAAGATTGAACAGGTCGAATAGACGAGCGTGCCGCCCGGTTTGAGGGCTCCCATGGCGCGGTCCAGAAGCGCGCGCTGCGAGCGGGCGCACTTGCTCAGCAGCTGCTCGGTCAGGCCGCGCAGGCTTTTCTCGTTGCCGCTGATGACGGTGCCTGTGCCGGTGCAAGGAGCGTCGAGCAGGATGCGGTCAAAGCGGAAGAACTCGTCGAGCTCGCGTGCGTCGATGCGCATGACGGGCACGTTTTTGGCACCCTGGCGATGGAGGTTTGACTCGAGCTTTTCGGCGCGGGGAATGCTCATCTCGCAGGCTGTGAGATGCGTCTGGCCCTGGGTGAGGGCGGTGATCTGCGTCGTCTTGCCGCCAGGGGCTGCGCACATGTCCAGGATGTCCTCGCCTGCCTGGGCGCCCAACACCAAAGGCGGCATCATGGACGACAGGCTCTGTAGGTAGATCTTGCCGTCGCGGTAGATGTCGAGGTCCCATAGGTCGGAAACCTGGGCCTCGGGCAGGATAAAGGCGTCCGGATACCAGGTAACGGTTTGGTGCGCGATGCCGGCGGCATCGAGCGCCGCAACGATGTCCTCGGCGGTTGCCTTGAGCGTGTTGGCGCGCAGCGTGACCGGGCGTGTGGCCGCGGCGCCGAAGCCCTCGATCATGAGCTCGGCATCGGCGGGCGCATAGGCGCCGGCGACCGTGTCGACCATAAAGCGCGGCAGGTCGGCGGCGCAGGGAAGGGCGGCAAGCTGGTCGGAAAGCTCGGTGGCGGCAAATTGCCTGAGCTTGAGCTCGGGCTTGACCTGCTTTTTCTGCTTACGACGACGCGGCTTGGACATCCGTCTTTCCTTCCACCTAAATGATTGTTCTGGGCGCGTTGCTGCAGGCGTGCTTTAGTACTGGCTCTCGTGCTTGCTGAAGAAGTCGAAGCGCGGGGGCAGCGGCTTCACGCGGTGCTCGCCAGGCTTCTCGCCCAGGCTTTCCACAAACTCGTCCGTGGAGGCAAAGATGTTATCCCAGCTAAAGAAGGCGACCGGATCGACGTCGAAGTACTCACAGATGAGCTCGCAGCCGGCCGGGACGATGCCGTGCATGAGCACGGTCGCCACGCGCAGCTCGGTAAAGGCGTCGACGAGGGCCTGCGTCATTGCGGCGTTTGCCTCGTTACCCTCGAGCTTGTTGGCGGCCTTGGAGGCATCGCTCCAGCGCTTGTTGGCAGCGCGCAGGTAGTCGTCGCACACGGCGAGCGCGCGGTGCGTCTCGAACTTGTACATGGCCTGCTCAAAGGCAAGGGCTGCCTGCTGGGCGGCTTCGACCACGGTGTCAGAAGCGACACCAGCGGGGATGCAGCCGTTGCGGTAGGGGCTCTCGTCGCCCTCCTTGACGGCGACGCCGTAGAAGCAGCTGCGGGCCAAGCGGTTGAACACGCCGGTCAACAGCGCGCTCTCCTTAAGGGCCGGATCGATGACGCGCTTGTCGTCGCAGGCGCGCACCTCGTTGCCGTCCTTGTCCTTGCCGGTCACACGTGTGTCGTATGCCTTGGGGCTAAAGCTCACCGGCTTCTCGGACAGGCCGAGCGACAGCCAATGCGCGCGCATCTGCTCGCAGGTGTAGTGGTTGAGTAGGTCGTCTGCCGGCGGGGGAGGCGTCTGCGAGGACGAGCTGGCCTTTTTGCCCATGTAGAGCAGGTGGTAGCAGGCGCTGACGGTGCTCTGCGTGAGGTTCCAGCCCAGGGCCTCCCACATGGCGGTCTGCGCGATGCAGTAGAAGTAGATGTTGTCCTGACCGATGAACTGGTAGATCTGAGCGTCGTCAGAGCACCACCAGTCGCGCCAGTCGAGCGAGCTGTGCTGGTAGGTGGGTGCGGGTACCTGCGTGGAATCGGCAGCGGGCTCGCCCATGAGGGCGGCATCCTGGGCGGCGACGCCCTCGGTCACGCCGGCGGCCTTGGCATCGCGCGCGAGCACGGTACGCGTATAGCTGATGGGCGCCCACAGGCTCTCGGGCCAGCACCAGCAGGTGACGTCGGAGACGCCGTCGACCTCGGGCACCGGAACGCCCCAGTCGATGTTGCCGGTGATGCGGAAGGGCACGAGCGCCTTGCCGCTGCGGAAGCGCACGCCGCCGTTGGCGAGCACCGCGTGGGCGTCGTCGCGCTCCTTCCAGCTGGGGAAGGTGACGGTAAAGCTGCTCTTGTTGCCCTCGGGCTCCAGCACGGTGTGCTCGGGAAGCTGATCCTCGACGGCATCGAAGGCCTCGCGGAACTTGTTCTGGATATAGAGCTGAGCCGGCAGCAGCCACTCCTCCATGGTCTTGGAGACCACGGAGCGAACCTGCGGGTTCTGGGCTAGCTTGGCGGTATAGGTCTTCATAAAGTCGAGGTAGGCCGGCAGGTCAAAGTAGAGGTTGTCGACCGGGCGCAGCTCGGGCACCTCGCCGGTGAGCTGGCTCTTGGGCGCGATGAGCTCCTCGGGCTCAAACTGGTGACCCAGGTCGCACTCGTCGGCATAAGCCTTCTCGGACTTGCAGCCCTGGATGGGGCAGCGGCCGATCACCTGGCGGCCGTTGAGGAACGTGCCGGCCTTGGCGTCGTAGAACTGCAGCGTGGAGCGCTTGGAGATGGTGCCCTGCTCATGCAGGCGCTCGATAATCTCGGCGGTCACCTCGTTGTGAATCTGCGCAGCCGGCTCAAGGCCCGAGCCGCCGTAGATATCGCAGCTGATGTTGTAGTTGTTGAGGGTCGCTGCTTGGCGGGAGTGATTGGACTCGACGTACTCGTTAATGGACTTGTCGTAGCCCTCGTTCTCCTTGAGCTTGCGGTAGCTCTCCATGATGGGCGAGCCGTAGCAGTCGGTGCCCGAGGTGAAGATGACGTTCTCGCGGCCCAGACGGTCGCGCAGGAAGCGGGCGAAGAAGTCGGCAGGGACAAAGACGCCGCCAACGTGGCCAAAGTGAAGGCCCTTGTTGCCATAGGGCTCGCCGGCGGTAACGATGGCGCGGCGAGGCCAGCTGGGACGGTCGTTCATGGAGTATTTGGATGCCATGGGACTCCTTCGCATATGGTGAGAGCGCGGCCGGGCGCGGGGCTCGGCGGCGCGGTGGTCAATTCGTGCATATCGTTCGACATTATCGCACATGCGGGCGGGTGCGTGGCAGGGGCGCTATCCTAAGATGCTATGAATGAGATTTCCAACATACATGCGTTTGAAGACGAGGATTTTCTGCACGCCTGCTTTGTGTGGGGGATGGCCGTGCTCGGCGCATTTGCTGTGTGCTTGGTGCCGGTGTTTATGCTGATGGGCGGGCCTGCGGACTTGGATGCGGCTGACGCGGGCGGCTGGACCACGGTCTTGGGCTGGATAGTCGGCTTAGCTGCGGTTTCGGCGGCGTCATTTGCCGTGCACGAGCTGGTGCACGGTGTGTTTTTTAAGCTGCTGGCGCCTGCGGGCGCGCAGGTGACCTTTGGGGCGAATCGCGAGACGGCGATGATCTATGCCTGCGCCGAGGGCGTGGTGTATTCGCGCCGGCGGTACGTGGCAGTTTGCCTGGCGCCGACGGTTGTTGTGACGACAGCGTTTGCCCTGGGGTTTGCGTTCTCGGGCTATCCGCTGCTGTGCTACCTGGCGGCCGGCTTGCATTTGTCGGGCTGTGTGGGCGACTGGTACTACGTGCGAACCATTCTGCGCGATCGCCGCATTGTTGCCTGCGAGGACACGTCCTTCGGCGTGCGCTTTTTCGGGTGAGGAGATGTCGATGAAGCCGTTGTTGTTGCACGCCTGCTGTGCGCCGTGCTCTCTTGAGCCGGTCCACCTGCTGCGCGAGGAGGGGTTTGAGCCCGCGATTTGCTGGACCAACCCCAATATTCAACCGCGCGATGAATGGCAGCTCCGCTTGGACGAGCTGCGCCGGTGGTGTGCCGATGGCGACATCGAGCTCATCGAGGCGGGGGAGGACCGCGATCGCTGGGAGACCGGCGTGGCACCGCTGGGTGCCGATCGGCCCCGTCGCTGTCGCGCGTGCTATGCCTTGCGCTTGGCCGAGGCGTGCCGCGTGGCCCAGGAGCGCGGGTTCGAATATGTGGGTACGACGCTCGCCGTCTCACCGTATCAGCTGTTCGATACCTGTAATGACGTGCTTGAGCGCTTGGCGGCGGCACATGGGCTCACCCCGGTCATTCGCGATTTTCGCCCGTATTACCCCGAGGCGACACGCCGTTCGCGCGAGCTGGGCATGTATCGGCAGAACTACTGTGGTTGCCGTTTCTCGGCCGTCGAGGCAGCCATGGACCGCGCCCGCATCCGTGACGAGCGCAAAGCGTCCAAAAAGTAGTTCTTTTGAGCTGGGGCTTTGAGCTATCTGTGCGGTACGGTCGTTTTTGGGAAAGTCGATTTAATTAAGCGTGTGATCGTGGCTCGCTTGATACCAAACGACGACTCCTATGATTCTAATTCTCCGTTTGTTAAACATCAGATCCGGACTTGCTGTTGCATATGAATGGGACGACAGCACAATCATGTCGTTTCCTTCTGCAAATCGCCTAATTACCGGTGTTTTACCGTCTGCGAGCGCCAATACAGCACAGCCGTTCCAAGGCTTTGCGGTGGTATCGACAAGTAGTAAGCTGCCGGGAGGGTAAATGCGGGACATTTCGTCACCTTTGATTTTAACGAAAACGCTATGTGGGTGACGCTTAGCTACGTCTACAGGCGCGCAAGCATTTTGTTGGCTGTGCGTGATGCGGCGCTTTTGCGATTCGATATCGATGACGGGAAATGCGCCCTCCATTACGTGGACAGCAGGGTCTTCGTCGGTGACGATTCTTTTATTTGCGAGCTTTACGGCCAAACCGTTTTCCTCGCCAACAAGTTCATCGCGGGTGCAACCGAAGAGCGCTTGTAACTTTTCAATATGGCGCTCACGGGGGGCATACCGACTTTTTTCCCAACGACAAACGGTCTCTTTAGATACCCCCAACATCTCTGCAAGTTGCGCCTGACCAAGATGCTCCATGGTGCGGAGTTTACGAATATTTGCCCCGAAGCCCATGGCTATAGATCCTCTCGCCACAGAGGGAGGCATAGACAGTTTGTGCCACCATAGCCTTTGGTGAGCTCGTCAATGGATAACGGGAATAATTCCATTCCTGCTTTCTCAAGCGCTTCGTTGGTCCAAACGTTTTCTTCATATACGCATAGTTTTCCTGGCGAGAGCGCAAGGATAGACGTTGCGTTGTTCCGGCGCTCTCTTTCGTAGGCGGTTTGATTCCCGCCTCCGCAGTCAATTACTTTTATTGGTTCGCAACAGGCTGCAGAGAGTATTTCCGGAATCGTGCGATCGATAGGAGTGATCGTAAGGCCCTTTCCGGATCGTTTTAGTTGAATGCTGTATGCATCAACGGCATTGCATATCTCACGATCGATGAGGAACGCGTCGTGATCAATTCTACTTATGAACGTATCGAGGTGGATGCGCAGCCCGTCAGAGGGGACTCGAATCGCAATTAGCTCGGTGGTCTGGAATTTATTTGAGGTCAGGAGCTCTTTGGCAAGTGACTCGACGGCGGCGGGTTCAGTTCGGTCAGAGATTCCAACTAATATTGTCTTAGCACTGATAACAAGAATGTCTCCGCCTTCGATATGGTAACTACTCCTGTTCAAATCACATACTGGGGTTTCTCCCATGATCTTGTGGTGGGTGAATATCTGCCGGTATAAGGCGACCTCACGATCACGCTCAGGCCAATACATATGATTTAGGATGATGCCGTCTCCGACTACCACGGCAGGATCACGAGTGAAAAAAAGCGTGTTGAGGGGATTGACCAAGAGCGAGGCGGGGTCAAATTGCTCGTGCACGAGCGCCTGTAGTGTTTCCGACTGGTTTGAACATAGCTCAGTGTCTCCAAAGCGAATGCCGTTGAGTACTATATTCACTAATTCCTGGGTGTTCTTAGCGTTCTCAAACAGCTGGGTTATTGTCTCGAGGAACTCTCTGCCTGTTGCCCCACTGCAACGGAGGTAGTCATCAATAAAATATTTAAGTGATTGGGGCTCAGTTTCAAGTGAGTCTTCGAGAAGGTCCCTAATTTCAATGGTTTCCACGCCATGCTTCTCAAGCAATTGAACCATGGAATCGTGCTCATATATTGCTTTGTCGAGGTCAAAACGACCGCTCCATTTTCGCAGGGAGAAAACTTGGCTGAAGTCGGCATCAGGGTAGTTTTGTGTTTCAGCTCCTGGTCGATGGACAAGTACGGCTTTTAAATGACCGATTTCATTTGTTATGTGTACGCCTTGCATGTCTGTCTCCTGTCCTGCTGGTTTTTATATAAGGCTAAGGCAGGTTCCTTGTTGTGTTGCGGAAAAGTTAAAAGACGTATGTAATTGATAAATAACATCAATTTTAAATATCAGATTGATTAATAACGTCACTTTAGCTGCCGTTCATAGGTGAAAAGCGACACGATGGCGATGGTTGGCCGACCACCGCTGAGCAACCTCATACATTTATGGTGCCAGCTGGATAGATGGGAAATGGAATGAAGGAGGAGATATGGCAGCGGAAAGTTCGAAAGGCATCAAGCAGTTCAAGGTCCCGCACGTATATGCGATCATCTTTGCACTTATGGTCATCTTCGCTGTTCTCACGTGGATTGTTCCCTCTGGGTCCTATCAGCGTCAGGAGGTGAACGGTCGTGAAGTCACTGTCGCAGGTACGTATGAGCAGAGTGAAAAGACATATATTGACGAGGAAACCGGGGATGAAGTAGATCTCAGACAAGGCGTCTTCGATGTTCTTCAGGCTCCAACGCGCGGTATACAAGAGGCAATTGAGGTCGTTGCATTCATCTTGATTGTGGGCGGTTCGTTTCAGGTTATTACTAAAACGGGCGCTATCACGAGCGGAATGGGTCGTGTCGTTCGCCGCTTTAAGAACAAAGACATTCTAATTATTCCTATTGCGATGGTTCTCTTTGCATTGGGCGGAACGAGCTTTGGCATGGCGGAAGAAACTCTCCCGTTCTTTGCGATCTTCATGCCAATTATGATGGCTATGGGCTTCGACTCGATGACGGCGTTCATGGTCGTGTTCGTTGGAGCGCGCACGGGTTACATCGCCTCAACGATTAATCCGTTTAATGTTCTCATTGCGCAAGGTATTCTTGGTATTCAGGGCAACCCCCAGCTGTGGCTGCGTATGATTGCCTGGGTTGTTTTGACCGCCGTTGCAATTACTTGGGTTGTCCTCTATGCACGAAGGGTAAAGAAGAACCCTGAGTCATCGATCACATTTGAGGATGATATCGCCAAGAAAGTCGAGTTCGCTGCCGATGAATCTGCCCTTGACGCGGAATTTACGGGTCGTCAAAAAGGCGTGCTTGCGGTATTTATCGCTGGAATGTGCCTTATCATCTGGGGACTTGTGACCCAGGGCTGGTATATGAACGAGATTTCTGCGGTCTTTTTGGCCATGGGCCTGTTGGCTGGTGTTATTGCGGGCTTTAGCCAGGACGTCATCGCTCAGGAATTTGTTGCGGGTATCGCTGACTTTGCTTTCTCGGCAATTGTCGTTGGACTTGCGCGTGGCATCCTTGTCATTGCCTCTGACGGCATGATCATTGATACCATCCTCAATGCGCTCGCTACTGGTCTGGGCGGCATCCCGGCGGTTCTCTTTACTACGCTTCTTTATGCGGTTGTGAACCTCCTGGCGATTCTGGTTCCCAGCTCATCTGGCCTTGCAGCACTGACCGCTCCCATTTTTGGACCTTTGACCGAACTCATGGGCCTTAATCCCGAGGCTGCCGCGCAGGCTCTCTCCATGGGTAGCGCGACGATGTCTTTGATCTGTCCTACTAGCGCCATTCTTGTAGCGGGTTTGGGCGTGTGTAAGATCAAGCTTGGCCAGTGGTGGAAGACCGTTTGGAAATTCTTCTTGGTCGTGTCGCTCATCAATATCGTATTCGTAGCAATCTCGGGACTTATTGCCCTGTAGGTTTCATGGCTGAAATGGAGTAACGGGAATGTCTAAAGGACTGAATGTACACAGCGAGATTGGTAAGCTCAAGAAAGTTGTGCTTCACCGCCCCGGTCGTGACCTTGTGAACGTAAAGGCAGAAGAGTTCGAGGATGTCTGGATTCACGACTGTTTCTATCTTGATGTGGCTCAAAAGGAGCATGATGCCTTTGCGGATCTTCTGAGGAGCGAAGGTGTTGAGGTTCTCTATATGGAGAAACTCGTTGCTGAAGCGCTGGATGCATGCCCCTCGGCTCGCGCTGAGTTTACCGATACATTTATGGCTGAGAGCGGGATTGTCAATCCTATGCTTGAGCAGGCTGTTCGTGAAAAGCTCGACGCTATTTCAGATTCGTATCAGTTTGTACTTGAGGCTATGGGGGGGTATCGTTATCGTGACCTTGAGCTGCCTCGCATCTCGACTACGCTTAGTATGATGGATAATGAGGATGCGAAGCCCGATGATTTGGTGTTGAAGCCTCTTCCGAGTTCATATTTCTCTCGCGATCCTCTTGCTTCCGTGGGCAAAGGCGTTTTGCTCCACCATATGTATTGGAAACAGCGAGATCGTGAAGTGCCCTTCTATGAAGCGATTTTCAAATACCATCCCGATTATGCAGGGACTCCGATTTGGTACGACCATAAGAATCCCTGGCATATCGAGGGCGGTGATGTGCTTAACATTAACGCTCATACCTTGGCTATTGGAATTAGCCAGCGAACTGAGGCGGCTGCGATTGAGGAGCTTGCAAAGAATTTGTTCTGGGGATCTGGGAATTCTGAGATCGATACCGTTTACGCTATTAAAATCCCCAACGGCTATGCTTACATGCATCTTGACACCGTTTGCACCATGGTGGATTTCGATAAGTTTACAGTTTATCCCGGTATTTTTGAGACCCTTCGTGTTTATCGTCTGACTCGTGGTGACTCTGAGGGAATGGTCGCTGTTCAAGAGATTGATGACACGCTTGAGCATATTCTTGAAATGGCTACTGGCGTGGAGAAGGTGCAGCTTATTGAGTGCGGTGCCGGCGATATGGTTGAGGCGTCTCGCGAGCAGTGGAACGACGGGTCGAACACTCTTGCCGTTGCTCCTGGTAAAGTCTGTGTTTACGAGCGCAATGTTGTCACAAATGATGAGCTCTACAAGAACGGTTTGGAACTTTTGGTCGTTCCCTCCGAGGAACTGTCCCGCGGTCGTGGCGGCCCGCGCTGCATGAGCATGCCCTTCTGGCGCGAAGATATTTAGTTGCAAATCCACTGTGATAGGAGATGGCGAATATGGGTGTTAATATCGCTGGGCGCAGTTTTCTGAAGCTGCTTAATTATACGACGGAAGAGATTGAGTATCTGCTTGAGCTTTCTGCTAACTTCAAAAGCATGAAGCGTGCCGGTGTTCCGCATAAATACCTTGAAGGCAAGAATATTGTTTTGTTATTTGAGAAGACTTCCACGCGTACTCGCTGCGCCTTCGAAGTTGGTGCACTTGACCTTGGCATGGGTGTAACTTATTTGGATCCGGGCTCGTCCCAGATGGGCAAAAAGGAGTCGATTGAGGACACGGCTCGCGTCCTTGGCCGCATGTATGACGGAATTGAATACCGCGGCTTTGAACAGGCGAAGGTTGAGGAGCTTGCTGCAAAAGCTGGGGTTCCCGTTTGGAATGGGCTGACTACTGAATTTCACCCGACTCAAGTGCTTGCCGATATTCTGACCATGCGTGAAGAGTTTGGAGAGATTAAGGGCAGGAAACTTACATTTTTTGGTAAGGCGGCCGGAAACGTCGCCGATTCGCTCATGGTTATTTGCGCTAAGCTCGGCATTAACTACTGTTCTTGCGGCCCAATCGGGGGAAATTCGGAGGGGGCTACATCCTATGATCCTGAACTCCTTGCAGAATGTAGTCGTATTGCGGCCGAGCATGGATCGACGATTACCATTACAGAGGATATTGAGGAAGGCGCTCGTGATGCCGATGTAATTTACACGGATGTTTGGGTTGGCATGGGTCAGCCCGCAGAGCTGTGGGAAAGCCGCATTAAGCTCATGTCGCCGTATCGTGTGACCGCTGAGGTGATGTCTATGGCAAAGCCCGAGACGATTTTCCTCCACTGCCTTCCGAGCTTCCACGATACTAATACTACTGTTGGTGCCGAAATTGCTGAGAAGTTTGGAGTCACCGAAATGGAAGTTACGGACGAGGTTTTTGAGTCCGATAAGTCTCGTGTTTTCCAAGAAGCGGAGAATCGCATGCATACGATTAAGGCGGTGATGTACGCAACGCTTAAGTAGCGGGGCGTTGAGAAAACAGTCGCAAATCTGTTTGCCATACTATATTTCTCTCAACAAGCTGATAGGATACAGGGAAGAATGATGCGCGCGTCAGTCGATTTTTTCGACTGACGCGCTTTGTGAAAGAGGCAAAGATGCGTACCGATGATTTTGACTACAACCTTCCTGAGGAACTGATCGCCCAGGCTCCTGCCGAGCCGCGCGACTCCTGCCGCCTGCTGGTGGTGGATCGCAAGGGCTCCCAGGCGGGAACGCCGCTGGAGCACGGCGGTACCGTTGAGCACCGCATCTTCCGTGACATCATCGACTATATCGAGCCGGGCGACGTGCTCGTCATCAACCAGACGCGCGTGATGCCGGCCCGCCTGATCGGTCGCAAGGCCGGCTCGGGCGGCGTGGTCGAGACGCTGCTGCTCAAGCGCCGCGAGGATGTGGATCCGCTGGGTCACGTTTGGGAGTGCCTGGTCAAGCCGGGTAAGCGCCTGAAGCCCGGTGCTCAGATTGAGTATCGTGCGGGCGGCGCCCATGCGCCCGAGGGCGCGCCCGTGGTGCTGACGGCCGAGGTCGTCGACTTTGTTACCGATAGCCGCGGTGGCCGTCTGGTGCGCTTTGAGCCGGCCGGTTGCAATGCCGCCGGCGACCCGCGCACGCTCGACGAGGCCATCCACGCTGCCGGCCACGTGCCGCTGCCGCCCTACATTACCGATTACGAGGGCGATCCCGAGAAGTACCAGACCGTCTACGCCATGAAGGAGGAGCACTCGGCTGCCGCTCCTACGGCGGGTCTTCACTTTACTCCCGAGCTCATGGCCGCTATCGAGGCCAAGGGTGCGAAGTTTGCCGCCGTCGAGCTCGAGGTGGGTATCGATACCTTCCGTCTGGTGGAGGAGGACGACCCTACACAGCACGTGATGCACACCGAGCGCTACCACGTGTCGCAGGAGGTTGTCGACGCTGTGCATAAGGCGAAGGCCGAGGGCCATCGTGTGATCGCCGTCGGCACTACCGCAGTGCGCTCGCTCGAGAGCGCGTTTGACGCGGACGCGCCGGTGTCCGATCCGGCTGTGACGGCGCGCTATTTTGAGGGCCGCGAGGACGGGGCCGACACGCTCGGCCGCGGTGACATCGTGGTGCGCGAGAATGCGACGACGCAGCTCTACCTCATGCCCGGCTCGACCTATCACGTGGTTGACGCGCTGATCACGAACTTCCACGTGCCGCGCTCCACGCTCATGATGCTCGTAAGCGCGCTTGCCTCCCGCGACCAGATCATGGATGCCTACGCCGCCGCCATCGAGGAGCGCTACCGCTTCTTCAGCTTTGGCGACGCAATGCTCATTCAGTAGGTTACGGCGTTTTACAAACGCCGTAACCGGTCGACGCTGCAAACCCGCCAGAGCGGCAATCTGCCTTTCAACTTCGGCGGCATGA
>URFE01000011.1:0-28331 GCA_900546965.1 uncultured Collinsella sp. | reverse complement strand
AGCGTCAGATGTGTATAAGAGACAGGGCCGAGAGCGGCGTGGGCTCACCGATGCCGAGCGAATAGAACTCCCAGATGCTGTCGTTCTCGCGATCGGGGTTGTCGAGCTTGTTCACCAGCAGAAAGACCGGCTTGTCGCAGCGCTTGAGCATGCGGGCGACCGACTCGTCCTCCTCGGTGACGCCGGTGCGGCCGTCGACCACAAACAGGATGACGGCGGCTTCCTCGGCGGCGGCGAGGGCCTGGTCGCGAATGGACGTGGCGAAGACGTCATCGCTCTTGAGCGGTTCGATGCCGCCCGTGTCGACGATGGTGAACTCGCGGCCGTTCCAATCGGCCGTGTGGTACGAGCGGTCGCGCGTGACGCCGCGGGACTCATGGACGATGGCGTCCGAGGTCTGGGCCAGGCGGTTAACGAGCGTGGACTTGCCCACGTTGGGGCGTCCGACGACGGCGACGATAGGTTTCATCTGCACTCCTTTAATGGGTAGGGTCAGTGGAAGTGTTAGAGTCGGCAGGCACAATGCCAAGGATGTGCTCCAGGGTATCGAGCAGCTCATGCGGCATGGTCGACACCACATGAACCTCGGCGCCGCGACTGGTAAGGCTTGCGAGTAAATCGTCACGATGATACTCGTCAAGCGTCATGCCGTCAGCGTTGAACATGAGCTTAGGCACAAAGAGCATAACCCCCGAGAGGTCCTGCGGCAGCTGCTCCAGAATGTCACACGCGACGATGAGGCCGGTCACGTCCACGTTGCCGCCAAAGTAGCGGTTCTTGATGGCCGTGACAGTGCCGGCGAGTCCCTGCGGCGATTCCACGAAACGTGCCACGGTGTCGCGTGCGCTGGCGCCCGAGAGGCACAGCAGGTGCTGGCTGCGAGCGGCGATGGCCTCGCGGACGCGGGCCAGTCGCTCGGCATCGGCGGCAAGCACATCGTCCGTCTCGTCTAGGTATGAGCGGATCATGCCGATACCGTCGTAGTACTGCGGATAGCCGTCGTAAAAGTCCGCCTCGGGCGGCTCGATGCCGGCGTCCAGGTAGAACTCGTCGCTCATCTGGAAGGTGTGGCGGCCAAAACGCTCGAAGGCGCGGTCCTGGTAGGGACGGATCATGGCAATGGTCTCGCGCGCTAGCTCGGGCTTGTCGCTGTAGGACCAGCTAAAACGGTTCTGGTGCTTGGTAAAACCGAGCGGCACGATGCCCAGGCTCGTGATCTGCTCGTGCTCCTCGCAAAAGCGCAGGGTCTTTTCCAGCTCCTCGCCGTCGTTCATGCCGGGGCACAACACGATCTGCGCGTGAATCTCTATGCCGGCGGCCATGATGGCCTCGAGTACGTCCATGCCGCGCTGGGCGTTGCGGCCCATCATACGACGGCGGACGTCGGGGCTCACGGCATGGACCGACACGTTCATAGGGCTCATGTTGCGTTGGATGACGTTTTGCACGTCCTCGTCGGTGAGGTTCGTGAGCGTGACAAAGTTGCCCTGCAAAAAGCTCAGGCGGTAGTCGTCGTCGCGAATATAGAGCGTGGAGCGGCCGCCCTTGGGCAACATGGTCATAAAGCAGAACACGCAGGCGTTTACGCAGGTACGCATGCCGTCGAAGATGGGGCCATCGAACTCCAAACCCCAGTCCTCGCCCGGGAAGCGGTCGAGCTCGACGGGGGTGACGGTGCCGTCGCGCGGGTCGAATACCTCCAGCTCGACGGTGTCGTCGTCTGCCTCCCAGAGCCACACGATCATGTCGGTGAGCTGCTCGCCGTTGACCGTGAGCACGCGCATGCCCGGCTCGATACCCACATCCCATGCGGGCGACTCGGGACGCACGTTCTTAACGAGCGCGCCCTCACCCGGCTCGGGGTCGCGGCTGCGCCCGTAATCGGCCACCTCGGCGGCGTATGCGGGTACGGTCTGGTCCATGGTTAGCGGTAAAGCTCCTTGATGCGCTCGACGGCGCGCTCGATGTGTTCTTGCGGGGTGGAGGCTCCGGCGGTGATGCCGATGTGGTGAGCGTCGGTAAACCACGCGTCCTGGAGCTCGGAAGCTTCCTCGATATGATGCGTGTGCTCGCAGGCGTCTGCGCAAATTTGAGCCAGGCGGCGGGTGTTGCCCGAGTTCTTGCCGCCTACGACGACCATGCAGTCGCAGCGGTTGGCAAGTGTGGCTGCTGCCTGTTGACGCTCGCTCGTGGCGGCGCAGATGGTGTTGATCACGCGCAGCTCCTGCACGCGCGGGGTGATGGCAGCCACGACCTCGGCGAGGTTCTGCGCGGTCTGGGTGGTCTGCACGACGAGGCCTACCTTGCCCTTGAACGGCAGCGCGTCCGCATCAGCGGCGCAACTCACGACCTGCGCATCGTCGCCGGCGTGACCCAGAATGCCCTCGACCTCGGGATGCCCCGGCTCACCCACGACCACCACGTGGTAGCCCTCGCGCACCAGGCGCTCGGCTGCCACGTGAACCTTCTTGACGTAAGGGCAGGTGGCGTCGATGACGTTAAGGCCACGCTCGCGAGCGGCATCGATGACCTGCGGCACCACACCGTGGGCGCGGATGATCACGGTGCCGGTTGCGGCATTATCCAGGTTCTCGGCCAAGCCAACGCCTGCCTCAGCGAGCTCGCGTACCACGATGGGGTTATGAATGAGCGGACCCAAGGTATGGACCTGAGTGCTCTCCCCTGCCTGCGGGGCGGCGGCTAGCGCCATATCGAGCGCACGCTGTACGCCGTAGCAAGTACCGGCATGGGCGGCGATCTCGATGGTAGGCGCGGTTGCCTGGTCGGACGCAGTCGCGGCGGTGTTCGTCACATTCTCGCTCATGGCTAGAACCTGCCCGGATGCTCGGCGCACAGCTCGTCTCGCATAGCGTAGACGCGGTTCATGGCCTCGGACTCAAACCATTCCAGGCGCTCCGTGCGTTTAAGCCCGGCCGGTGCGTCGGAAAGCGAGACGGCCTTGCCGGCGCGGATCCAGCACTTCTTGGGGCGCATGAGCTTTTTGCCCGCAGGCGTAATATCGGACCAGCCGCAGATGGCGAGCGGGTTGACGGGCGCCTTGCCCATCTGGGCGATGAGCGCAAAGCCGCCGTGGACCTCGGGCTTGATATCGCGCGAGCGGATGCGCGTGCCCTCGGGGAAAATCAGGACGTCCTCGCCGCGCTGCAGCGCATGCTGGGCGGCGCGCAGGCACTTCATATCGGCAGTACCACGCTCCACGGGGATGCCGCCAACGCGGCTGAAGGCCCAGCGCACAATCTTGCTCTTGGCGAACTCGGACTTAAAGATGGGACGAATGCGGCGCCCCCCAAAGAACAGCGCCGTCTCCACGGCCAAGAGCTCGGCCATCGAGGTGTGGTTGCAGATGACCACGCTGCCGCGGCCTTCCTGGCGCTCAAACAGAAGATTGGCGTCCTCGACCTTCCAGCGCCACATGAGCTTGGAGAAGGCCCAAAGGATGGCCATAACCACGACGACAGTGCCGCGGATGAGCGCCGGGAACTCGGCGTAGGGGGCGTTGTAATAGTCCTCGGGCGTCTGCTTAAACAGGCGCATGGGCTACCTCCTTTGGTTGATGAGGTCCTCGATTATCGAGACGACCTCGTCGATGGTGTGGGCGGTGGAGTCGACGTGTACGGCGTCCTCGGCGGGCACGAGCGGGGCGACCTCGCGACTGCTGTCGAGCTTGTCGCGCTGCTTAAGGGCGTCGAGGGTCTCGTCGACTTCGGCTTCGAGTTGCGCGGACGTGAGCGGCTGGGCGTCGTTTTGGTGACGCTGCAGCACGCGGCGGCGGGCGCGCTCGCGCGGGTCGGCGGTCAGGAAGACCTTGACTTGCGCGTTGGGGAACACGACGGTTCCGATGTCGCGACCCTCGGCGACGATATCGCGGTCCTCGGCGGCGCGGCGCTGGTGGATGAGCATGGCGGCGCGCACGGCCGGATAGGCCGAGACCTTGGACACGTTGGCGTCGACCTGCGGGGTACGAATGGCGGCCGAAGCGTCCTTGCCGTCAATGGTCAGGCGCGTGTCCTCACCGGTGCCGTTGGTAAAGCGGATCTCGATCTGCTCGGCGAGGGCGTCGATGGCCGCCTCGTCGTCCAGATCGATGCCGCGGTCGAGCGCGGCGAAGGTGACGGCGCGGTACATGGCACCCGTGTCGAGCTTGTTAAAGCCCAGCTGGCGGGCGATCTCCTTGGCGATGGTGGACTTGCCGGAACCGGCGGGGCCGTCGATGGCGACGATCATGCAATGCTTCCTTTCGATGGTTGACGTGCTGGTATGGTTCGCGGGCGTTGGGGCGCGGCGGGTTGCCTAGCCCGTGTAGCGCTCGCGGAAGGTGTTGCGCTTGGGTGCGGAGCCGTGGCTGCCGTGGTGACGCGTGCGGCTGGCGGGCGTGTCTTGGGGCTTGCCGCCGCGTATGGCGCTTGCCTGCTTGGGCGGGATGCCGCCGCTTTTTAGGATCTGCACCTCGCGGTCGGTGAGCTCGCGCCACGAGCCCTTGGCCACGCCCTCGAGCTCCAGGCCGGCAAAGTTGCAGCGATGCAGACGGATTACCGGATGGTGAATCTTGCTCAGCATGCGCTTGACCTGGTTCTTGCGGCCCTCGCGGATGATGACCTCCACGGCGGTGGTGCCGGGCTTAACACCTTGCGGAGCCACGGCCTCGGCCTCGCGCGCGGTAATAACACGGCAAATTGCCGGCTGGCACAGGCCGTCGTCGAGCTCGATGCCGCGACGCAGCGGTTCCAAGTCGCGATCGGTCAGTTGCCCGTCCACGAGTGCCTGGTAGGTCTTGTAAACGTGCTTGCTGGGGTGCAGCAGATCCTGTGACAGGTCACCGTCGGTGGTAAAGAGCAAAAGGCCCGTGGTGTCGCGGTCCAGGCGACCCACCGGGAAAAGTCCCGGAAAGCGTTCGCGGGGGACCAGGTCGGCTACGCAAGGGCGCTCCTGCGGGTCGCTCATGGTGGTGAGGTAGCCGGTCGGCTTGTAGAGCATCAAGTACACGGCACCCTGGTTGAGCTTGACGGGCATGCCGTCGACCTCGATCTGGTCGCGGTTGACGTCGACCTTGGTGCCCAGTTCGGTCGCGACCTCGCCGTTGACGGTCACGCGACCGGCGGTCATCAGGTCCTCCGAGCCGCGGCGGCTCGCCACGCCCGCGCGCGCCAAAAAGCGCTGCAGGCGCATGGTGTGCGGATAGACGGGCTGGGCGTCGGTGGCGGGTACTGCGTTGCCCATGGCGCGCGTCTCCCCTACTTCGTTAGTCCTCGTCATGCAAATCCTCCGAGGTCTCGTCGACGACCAGAGTCTCCAAGTCCTCGACTGCCTCAACATCTTCAACATCGGTATCGAGTAGTTCGCGCTCTTCGTCTAGGTCCTCGGCCTGCTCCTCGAGCGTGGACTGAATGCTGCGGCCGCTCAGGCGCTCGCGCATAAACTGACGCGACTGCTCGTCGGGGGCAAACTGCTCCAGATCGGGCAGGTCGCGGGTGGAGCGCAGGCCGAACTTTTCCAAGAAGGCGTTGGTCGTGCCGTAGATGATGGCTTGACCGCGCTGGGGATCGCGGCCGAGCTCGCGCACCAGGCCCTTGTCCACAAGCGACGCGATGACGCCGTCGGAGTTGACGCCGCGGATGCCCTTGACCACCTCGCGCGTCACAGGCTGGTGGTAGGCGATGACGGCCAGTGTTTCGAGCGCCGCCTGCGATAGCTTTTGCGTGTCCCAGCTCAACACATAGGCCTCGACCACGTCGTGGTAGGCGGGGTGCGTAAACAGGCGCCAGCCGCCGGCGACCTCGCGCAGCTGAAAGCCACGGTTGGCCTCCTCGTACTCAACCTTGAGCTCGGCGAGCAGCGACGCGCACTCGCCGGGGGCGATATCCAGTGCGCCGGCCAGCGCGGGCGCACTCACCGGGTCGCTCGATACTAGCAGCAGCGCCTCGAGGGCGCCTTTTAGGCTGTTTGCCTCCAGCGTGGAAAGGGTTGACATGGTTGCGGCTCCTATTCGGTGAGCTCGGGGCCCTCGCCGGGCACGTAGGCCTCGGCGCTCTCGACTCGGTTGATGCAGATGGTTCCGAAGATCTCGTCCTGGCTCAGCGTGAGCGAGCCGCGCTTGGCGAGCTCAAGCATTGCCAGGAAGGTGACGACGAGCTGCTCGGTGGTGGCATCGCCGTCTAACAGCTCGCGGAAGGTGCAGGTTTGGTGTGCCATGGTAAAGCGGTCGACCGAGGCCACCGTCAGGTCGAGCGGCACGCGATGCGGCGCCACGTGCTCGGCCTCCAGCAGGAAGGTCTGGCGCTTGCCGTCCAGGTCGGCACAGATGACGGCGAGGCCGCGCAGGGTGATGCCAGCCAGGTAGTCGGGCATGAGCCCCAGAAACTCCGGGTCGGGACCGGCCACACGCGGGTGCATGCGGCTTTCGGCCTGCATGCGGGCACCGAGGGCCGCAGCCGCGCCCTTAAACTGCTTGTAGGCAATCAGGCGCTGGATCAGGACCTCGCGCAGGGCGTCGCCGTCGAGCGCGCTGAGTTCCTCGAGGTCTTCGTCGAACTCGTCATCGTCGTCATCGACTTTGCGTGGGGCCTCCTGCGGCACCAGAGAGGCGGCCTTGATGTCTAAAAGGGTTGCCGCGACCAGCAAAAAGTCGCTCGCCACGTCCAGGTCCAGTGCCTCGATGCGCTCGGCCTCGGCAAGGTACTGCTCGGCCACCTCACTGATCGAGATGGCGCCGATATCTACTTTTTGGCGGGTTACCAGCTGCAGCAGCAGGTCGAACGGTCCGCTGTAGACCTGCGTCGACACGCGATACGACATCTTCGACCTCCTTTGACGGCGCCTTCGCGGCGCGGTTTGGGTGCATGTTACGACCGTTTTGCACGGCCGACCTGTAAGTTTACCTTAGATGCCGGCGATTGCGAAGTTGAGCAGCTGCTCAGCAAGCGGATACACGGTAACGTCGAAATAGCGACCGATTACGTCGATGCCGGTCCACATGGGCAGCAGGTACAGCACCAGGATGAGGATGGGCATGGCGTATTGCTGCAGGCGGTAGTAGTTGGCGAGCGCCTTGCCCTTGAGGAAGGGCACGATGATCGACGAGCCATCGAGCGGCGGGATCGGGATGAGGTTGAAGAACGCGAGTGACAGGTTGACCACGATAAACGTGGCGCCGAAGTTCATGATCTGCGATGCCACGGCAAAGGACATGCTGGTGTAGAGGTTGCCATAGGTCAGGCGCATGAGGGTGGCAGCAAGACACGCGAGTGCGATGTTCGATGCGGGGCCGGCTACGCTCACCAGGACCTCGTCGCGCTTGGGGTGCTTGAGGTTGTTGAGGTAGACGGGTACGGGTTTGGCGAAGGCGAACACCGGGCCACCGGCTGCGAGCATGAGCAGCGGCAGGATGATGGTGCCAAACGGGTCGATATGGTTGAGCGGGTTGAGCGAGACGCGGCCGCGCGAGCGAGCCGTTTTGTCGCCGAGCGCCCAGGCTGCGGCGGCGTGCGCGCTCTCGTGGATCACGATGCCAACGATGACGGCAACGGCACTGGCGAGCAGGTTCATGATGTAGCTGCTGGACATAACGCTCCCCTAGCGGACGCGGCGCGAGGCGCGCGTGAGCAGGTAGTCAATTACAAACAGGATCACAGCGACGATAGCATAATCCAGGCGGAACACACCGCCAAAAGGCGACGTGATGACGCCGTAGCCGGCGATGGCGCTCGGCAGCGCGCGCGAAAGCTCAACGACAAAGCCCACGATCTGCAGCTTGGCGGTGAGGCCGCTAAAGCACAGCAGCACGGTCATCGCGCTCATAAAGATGCCGCAGATGCGACAGGCGATGGCGATGATGCTCATCGCCACGGCAGCGGCCTTACGAGAGTTCACGCGCGGTCTCCTCTTCGATCTGGGTGGAAAGCTCCAGCCATTCGTCCTCGAGCTTGGGCAGCTCTTGCTTAAGGCCGTTATATTCCCCCAGCGCGGCGTTGAACTTGTCTTGATCGGCATAAAGCTCTTCGCTTGCCATCAATTCCATAAGCTCGTCATAGCGGGCGCGCTTTTTGTCGAGCTCCGTCTCGATCTTCTTGAGCTGGTTACGCACGCCCTTGAGTTTTTTGTTGAGCGCGGCGCGGGCCTGGGCCTCGGCGCGCTTTTGCTCCTTGGTCTTTTTGCCCTCGGCGGGCTTGGGTGCTACGACGGGGGTGTTGGCCTGGGCGGCGCAGGCGGGCTTGCCCGCCGCCGGCGCACTCTCCCCTGCCGCCTCGGCGGCGGCGCGGGCCGCGAGGTCCTCGCGCTTGTAGAGGTAGTAGTCGTAGTCGCCGTCGTAGACCGTGACGTTACCATCGCGGATGTCGATTACGCGATTGGCCACGGCACGTACCAGGTGCTCGTCGTGGCTGATCAGCACGATGGTGCCGGGGAAGTTTTGCAGGGCGTTCTCGAGCATGTCCACCGAGTCGATGTCCAGGTGGTTGGTGGGCTCGTCCAGGCACAGGAGCGCCTCGGGGGCCACGAGCATTTTGGCGAGCGCCAGGCGCGCCTTTTCGCCGCCGGAAAGTACGCGTACCTGCTTTTCGATTGCGTCGTTGTCGCTAAACAGGAAGGCGCCCAGCAGGCTGCGCTGCTGCGGCACGGTCCACTTGGGCGTAACGGTGTCGATCTCTTGCAGGACGGTATTGGACTCGGTCATGCCCTCGAGCGCGTGCTGGGCGTAATAGGCCACGCCCACGTTGGTTCCCAGGTCCCGGGTTCCGGTGGTGGGCGGCTCCAGTCCGGCGATAATCTTCATGAGCGTGGACTTGCCGGCGCCGTTGGGGCCGACGAGTGCCACGTGCTCGCCGCGGTAGAGCTTGAGGTCGATGTCGCTGTAGATGTGCTTGTCGCCGTAGGACTTGGAGACGCCCTCGAGCCCCACGACCATGTCGCCGGAGCGCGGCGGATCGGGGAACTTAAAGTCGATGTGCTTGTGGCCCTCGGGCAGGATGACGAGCTCCTTTTTGATCTGCTCGATCTTGCGGATGCGCTCCTGCGCCTGGGCGGCCTTGGTGGGCTTATAGCGGAACTTGTCGACGAAGACCTGCATGTGGGCGATGTCGCGCTCCTGGGCGGCGCGCTTGGCGCGCATCTGCTCCAGGTTGTCCTCGCGTTGTTTGAGGTAGCTGCTGTAGTTGCCGGTGTAGGTGGTCACGCGACGGTTTTCGAGAGCGGCGACGTGGTCGACGCAGGCGTCCATAAAGGCGCGGTCGTGGCTGACGATGAGCACGGCGCCGTCGTAGTTGGCGATAAAGCCGCGCAACCACTGGACGCTTTCGAGATCCAGGTGGTTGGTGGGCTCGTCCAGAAGCAGCAGGTCGGGGTGGCGCAGGAAGAGCTTGGCGAGCGCGATGCGCATCTGCCAGCCGCCCGAGAACTCGGAGCACGGGCGCTCAAAGTCGGTGACCTTAAATCCCAGGCCGGACAGGATCTTGCGGGCGTTGCTCTCGAGCTCGTAGCCGCCCAGGTGTTCAAAGCGGTCCTGGACCATGCCGTACTCGTTGAGGAGTGCGTCGACGTCTTTGCCCTGTTCGGAGAGCTCGGTGATCTGAGCCTGCAGCTCGTTGGCGCGCTCTCCCATGCGGCGGATTTCCTTGGCGGCGGCCATGACCTCGGCGAGAATGGTGGTGTCCTTTTGCTCCAGGTTGGTTTCCTGCTCTAGGTAGCCCACCTGGCAGTCCTTGGCGTACTGGACCTGGCCGGCGTCTGGGCTGTCGATGCCCATGATGATTTTGAGCATGGTTGTTTTGCCGGCGCCGTTAGGGCCCACGAGCGCGAAGCGCTCGCCGGGGTTGATCTGGAAGGACGCGCCGCTAAAGAGGACGCGCGCGCCGAAGCTTTTTTCGATCTTGTCGACCAGGAGGATCATGGTGCCGCCTTTGACCTTGTGTGCCTATATGAAAAAAGGCCCCAACTTGCGTTGGAGCCTCATTCAATGCTCGGGTGGAGACGAGGGGGATCGAACCCCTGACCTCTTGACTGCCAGTCAAGCGCTCTCCCAGCTGAGCTACGCCCCCGTGCGAAAAAGTACTATACGGGAACTCCCCCGCCGATGCAAGGACAATTTTGGAAAAACTTTCCGGAGGCGCGGGCGCCGCTGGGACGAGAGCGCGGCACGGACTCGAGGGCAAGGGACCCGCGATGCCGGATCCGGCCCGCGGGGCGCGCCCAGGGCATCTCGGGCTCCGCCGCTCGCCGGTTTTCGCTTCCACCCCACGGGCCGCCATCCGCCCAACGACCATCCCGCCGGCGCCGGGCCCATTATCGGGGCCAATCGCGCTCCCGCCGACCCGGCGATTTCAAAACCATGCCGGTTTACGGGGCCAGGCCGGGAACCCCCGAGCATGCCGTAATCGGTAAAATCAAAACCGCAGGTAGACGACTTGCGCATTCAGCGAAATGCAGGGTATGGACGGCCGGTCCGGGTCCAGCCCCGTAATCCGGCATAGTTTTGAAATGATACTAATTCACTAGCAGGAAAACTAGGTCGTTCTAGCGCCTTGTCGCCGGCTAATTTCCGAGTTCCAACCAGTTGCACAGAACATTTGCTCGCAGTCGCGTCTCGGCGCGCTTCATTGCCTCGGATTTGGCTTTATATCGAATCCCCAAACGACTGCAGACGCTTTTGACTATGGCGTCTAGCTGTTTTTTGTCGTTAAGCATATCGTGGGTTATCAGGAACACATCGAAACCCATGCTCTGGAGCGCAGTCATGCGCTCCGCATCTTGGTCAAGTACCGCGCCTGACCCATGGATGACCTCACCTTGGATTTCGATAATTGCTGCCTTCATTAGGATTGGGTTTACAATCACGATGTCACCGTAGCAAACCTTTTGACCTGCGATACTTTGGGCTTCCTCGGATAGAGGGGTTAAATCGTTGAGGTATACGTATCTGAATCCTGAACCACCTAGACGTCGAGAACGACTTAGAAGCAGGACCCCCGCGACCTCGAGTGGAGATGCAGCAATGCCGATAACCTGCTGAGCGGCATCATAAAACTGCTTTCCCCACATTTGACTTTTGACCTTTTCGGCGAATCGATGCAAGTCGCTCAGTTCGATGAGTGGCTTTCTCATCCAAAGCGATGTACCTTTGAGTTTCGTAACCTCTCTTCCATCCTCGCGATTGTTCGTTTGACCTTCATTTGCTGGGACCTTTACGGTTGTGCGGGCATAAACTCGTTTCCAAGGAATCTCGTCTTCGCCTTCTCCAAGTTCGAACAGATCCTGCGTGCTGGAATTGCGATTCTCCTTTAACGCGATTTTTAACTGCATTTCGACAGCGGGGGTCGGCTCGAAAACAGAAAACCAGCCGCAAAGTTCGTACATAGCCAGTACGAGATCTATTTGGGACACAAAGCGTGTCATAGTAAATAACGTGTTAAGCGGATTGGTGACGCTAAAGCCTAAATGAGTGTCGGTTGTTGTGCCGGTATCCGAAGCCCCTTCCCAGCGAATAGTGGAGCGCAATCCCGAGTGGTGATTACAACAACCTGGCGAAGCAACAGCGATAATCGGGGTCTTGAGGACATCGGTTACGAAAGGGGCTTGGGATAGGGCCCGCCAGCCGTCATCGGAGCTGGGTAGGCGCGGGTAGATGTCACGCACCTGCGGTGGGCAGCGCCAGTAGCGGAATGCGGTGTTTGCGCAGACGATCTCGTCCATATGGCCTCCCCTGGTTTCGACCGTAGGCCGTGCGGATTGCGGGCATGGCCGATTATCTACGTGGCCGTCATGCGTGTAAGTACGGGAAACTGACCAAACGCTGACCAAATAATGGACGGGATGTGTTGAAAGGTTGTAACGAGGCGAGAACGTGCTGGTACGAGCTGTGAGCCAGTGGTCTCTGTCTCCACAATTGCATATAGATTACGCACGGAATTCAATGAATGAACGCAGGCGCATTTTGCAAAACGCGCAATGACGACACCTAAGGTGAACTGCGTAACATATGGCGCCATAGGTAACTTCGCTTCGATTTTGGCGTCAAAAAAAGGTCAGAGGCGTAAAACCTCTGACCTGCTCTTTTGATGGTGGGCGATACAAGATTCGAACTTGTGACCCCATCCGTGTGAAGGATATGCTCTACCCCTGAGCCAATCGCCCGTCGCCTTTCGGCAAAAAAGATACTAACATAGCCGTACGTGGTTTACCAAGAACTTTTTGCCCCCGATTTTAAATTCGTGGGAGCAAACCGCGCAGCCGCAATCAGGGTACGCGATAAACCACCAGTTCAACAGCCCTTTATCGCTTGATCCACGAAGTCTCAGGGCGGCAGATGAGTCGCGCGTTGTTGTAGGCCATGTCGAGCGTGAGGCAGGTGCGCGCGGCGTAGAAACCGTCCTCGCGCTGGATGGTCAGCGCCAGCTCGGGCTTGTCGCCGGTCAGGCACAGCGGCAAGAGCAGCTGGATCCGGCCGCCGTAGAACTGCGGCACGGCGAGCGTGTAGTTGGCGGCGGCGCGGCGGGCGGCTTCGACGACGGCGCCCT
Organism: uncultured Collinsella sp.; assembly: GCA_900546965.1. GTDB lineage: Bacteria > Actinomycetota > Coriobacteriia > Coriobacteriales > Coriobacteriaceae > Collinsella. The sequence goes on along the minus strand of URFE01000011.1, from coordinate 15,807 downwards.
CAAAGGCGCGACGCAGCAGCAACGAGTTACCCTCCCCCATCAGACTGGCGGGAATACGCGTCAGGTTTTCCTCATCGCCCAGAATGTGGTCGATGTTGGAGCGGATAGGCAGGCGGTAGTCAAAGACTAGCTCGGAGGGGTCCTCGGCAAAGCGCACGCGGCACGGCAGGTACTCAAACGAGACCAGATGGGGTCGCTCTCCTTAAAGAAGCCCTTCAAAAACCAGCGCTGGCGCGCGTCTGGCTTGGTGTTGGGCTCAAACAGACCGTAGATGGTCTCGTAGCGGCGCGTGTACAGGCCGGTGTTGAATAGGCAGCGGTCGTCGTCGAACACCAGCGGCAGGTTGGACGGCGCGGTCTGGTCCACGTCGCGCTCGGTCAGGAACACCGCGCGGCTAAACGAAAACGACAAGTAGTTTCTGAGGATGCGGTTCCCGGGACCCCAGTCCTCGGGATCGGCGAGGTCGACAAGGCGGTCGTAGCAGGGCTCGGGGCAAAACGCGAAGTCGTACACATTACTGCACAGGGTGCTGGGGATCTCCATGTGGTGTCCATTCCATTTCATAGTTAGAGTTTGGATGCTTAGATTTTATACGTGCGACGCACCGTCGAGACACACAACGCAATTGCGGCGCAGCTCGTCGGCGAGTTCTGCTCGCGTGCGGTTTCCGGAAACAAGGTCCTGGATCCAGGCGTAGTGCTGGTTGTCTTTGGGTTCCGGGCTATCGGAAAGTACGATTGGAGCACTAGCGGCGTAACAGGAAGGTCCCGCCCGTCAACATCGGCAATCATGAGTTGACAAGCGTAATCATGGTTCAATTGCGGTTTAGCAATAGAATGTCAGGGAATCATCACCAAAGGTTTCGCGCCACTTGTCACAAATGTATCGATGGTTCATGGTGATTAGTTTTGAAAGATCCCTGAGATCCTTAGCCGGAATCTTGCTCTCGTTGTTCGCAAGTGTGCATCCGCCATTTTTAGTGAGCCAAAACTTAGTCGAGTTAGCAGCCGCCCTCTTTACCCCTACATGGATGTGAACGGGTTCTCCGTTTTCCGCGATCCTAAAGAACAGAACATACTGTCCAAAAACAAGAATTCGAGGCATTATGCCACCGCCGGTCCAGCTTTTTGCCGTTCTGCAAGCTCGAAGATAAACGGAGCGTTTGATCTAACGAACTCGGTCAAAAAATCCAGTTCGTCAGTAGAAAATCCTTCGACGTTAAACCATTTGACCGCAGGTAGAAAGCATTCTGCATGGTCAAAACCAAAATCAACCGGGCGCTCGACGGCTACGCGAACGGTCCCGTCGTCTCGTGTTTCTGAGTAGGCAAACTGAGTGCCGTCATCTAGCTGAACATAGCTCCAAAGCATTGCTGCCTCCTTAGTGTTTCTTAGCAAGTATAAACAGCCGCTTAGATGCAACGTGATGCGAATTGAATTATTCCCATAAGACCTGAACTGCTGATTATTTGTATTACTGAGATTTAAACCACCTCACGCTTCAGCGTCTTTTTGGCATGGAAAACCGTCATTGTGTGATGGTCGGACTTTATGTCAAGGATCGTATTCAGATTCAAGCGCTCGCATGCTTAACTACTTGCAGGCGCTTGAATCCTATAGATTACCCAAATGCTGCTCAACAGCCTCCATGCCAACCTCCGCATATTTTAGGAGGCCTTGTATATCGTTGTAGTTCTTGGGCAATTGATCTTTTTCAATGCCAGTAATTTTTGCAAATAATTCGATTGTCAGATCGAGTGCGAAGTCGATTAGTTTTTGAATTTCGCCGTAAGTTAAAGGAAGTCGCCTAACAAGCTCATCATATTTCAGTGCTTCCATGTCGCTATGGGCGAAAACCTTATTTCGCTGATCGCGAAGCATGTCAGTTAGTTTACGGAGACTGTTGAGTCGTTTTTTCCATAGATTGGAAAGGTCATGAGTGGTTATACACACAGTAACCATTCTGTAATGATTTCCGAACAGTTTTTCATATGAGCGTTGAGACTCAACTTCCTTGGGGTAAAAACGCTCCTCGTCCTCTGCCAATGGGTGAACGATTGGATTAAGCCTGTCAAAGTTTGGTCGATCACCGAATATAGAGATTGCAAGTGCGTCGATTTCAGCAGAATGAGACGAGACTTCTTCTATCAAGTTCCCAATACTGACGTCGCTTTTGGCATCAAATAACCGTGCGCAATTCATGAAACAGGATTCGGTTAATGCAAGTTGTGTAAAGCTGAAGAAGCAGCCAGCGCAAATTACTTCATTCTCATAGTCGGAAGATGCTTTAGACAGTTCGCGAAGGATTGCTAGTTCCGTGTTGGCATAAAATGCCTCGTTGTATAGATAGCTGCAACGCTCAAGCAGCTCAAGAAGGCCGGCGTTTAATTCTTTCTTGGCAGCGTCAACTGTATGATCCGATTCGTGGTACATGTTAGATAAATCCTGAGCAATTGTCGTAATAAACTATTCTACAAATGTGTCGTTAAGAATATAGCCTTCTACATAGCCTATCGAAATGGGTGCTTTAGCAGCGATATGCGGCGACCAGGAGCATTGTTCCCAGCACGAACAGCAATGTGGACACGGCTATCCAATGGCTGTCGCCGGTCTTTGGGAGTGTCGCAGTTGTCGCGGTGGCAGCTTTGGGCTTGGGGACTTTAGCGACCGTGGTCTCGGTTGCTGTCGTTGTTGTCTTGGTTTTCGCGACCGCTGGTTTCAGCTCCGGATTTGCCGTGGGACCTGTGGTGGGCTCTCCGGTAGCGGGATTAGCATCGGCGGGAGACTTGTCCGCGCTATCGCCCGGTACCACGCCCCCGTTGGTCTCCCCCGCCGGGGGCGTGGCGGCATCGGGCTCAACCACCACATGCGGTGCCACCGCACCGGAGGCATCCACCACGCTACCCGCATCAAAGACCCCACCAGCAGGCGTCACAAACCGCGCAGACACAAGCGACCCACCCAGGCACGCAACGCCGCCGTCGGCACCGGCCGCATCAAGCCACGAGGCGTCGACGGAAAGCCGACAGCCGGACGCACCATCGCCAAGGCCCGCATCTTGCAGATACACGCCGTAGGCGCGCACGCCCGCTCCGGACCCAGCGCCCGCGGCAACGACGCGCCCGCCGCCGCGCACGACCATGTCGCCTGCGATCACGTCGGCAACCGCCTCGTCCGTAATATCGGCCCCGTCTGCCCGGGCGTCGACGGTGCAGCCGTCCACCACGAGCGCCTGCGAAACGTGGATCCCGCACTGCGAGCCCGTCGCCGTCAGGGTCCCGGTGCCGCGAAGCGTCAGGTTGCCCCACACCTCCATGCCGCACTGCGTGATGTCCGCATCGGGCGCATTCGACTCCGTCACCGAGTTTTGCCCGGCGAGCGTCACGACCAGGTCGCCGTCGGCGGCGGTGGCGTCGCCCGCGTAGCCGTCAAGCTCCAGATGGCCGGCATCGGTCCAGGCCCAGCCGGGGCCCGACACGCCCGGCTCGTAGTACGTCGCGCCCGCAATGATGAGGCTCTCCGCGCCCGTGGCATAAGAAGGCCCGCCCAGCAAAACGCATAGGCAGGCCATGGGAACAATCGCAATGTAATGACGGCTGGTGTGGGACTTGGCAGCAAACATACCCGCTCCGATCTTCGTAGGAGCCAATAGAATGTGCACCAGAAATTGCCCTGGTAGCAGCAGTTATTAGTTTAGTGGGATAAGGTCGCAAGCAAAGAAAATACCCGTGTACCGTGCCAGGAATTAGGTGTAAATCGTTTTGCCAGTCGGTGAAAGGAGGGGCGCCTTAGGAACACCGCTGACGCGGCCTCACCATTTGCGTATTTCATAACATTCTGGCTGCAGTGCTCGAGGTGTTCGATTTCCGTTTCCATTGTCATAAGATGGATTCCGGCGGTCATCGGGCACCATTCTATTGGTTCACGACTATTACGGAATGAGATGGCGGCCTTAATTGCATTACGATAATTAAGGGTTTAACGACTATAACAACGTTGAATAGTTATGGCATTAGGAGATAACAAGTGGAAGACATCACGACGCGCACGCTGCCAAAAATTGACTTATCCGCTATTAATCAAAAATTACATCTCCCTGAAATTGAGCCGCCCGATTTCAATCACCAGTCACGTTCATTGACAGGTGTTTATGCAGAGCAACCAGATTTCCGACCCAATTGGCATCAATTAATTATCGTTGGCAACGGATTCGACTTAGAGTGTGGATTGCCCTCGGGCTTCAGGGACTATATTAATGCACGCAATAAAGTAATCAAAGAGTGTGAAAGCGACGAAACTCTAAGTTACACTCTCACAATTTGGGATGCCATTCTTGCAGGCATGCCAAACGCTAATTGGTGCGACATAGAGGGTGCTATCTCTAATTGGATGGCACCCGATGGCGTTGAACCATTATCAGAAGGCACGCTCTTTGCAAAGTGCCTAAACATATTGATCAATTACAACCCGACTGTATATGATCCAAATAACGTTGAGGAGGTGGTCGCGCTTCAGCTGTATAGACGCTTCCCAAATTACTGGGGCAGCTGGACCAGTAGTCGCCTACTGGATATAACTATGAAGGACCTTCATATTCTTGAAGAAGAGTTTGCGAAATATCTTCAGGGGGCAGTTTCTAGGTCGGACGATTATAAGGATCGCGCATCAAAACTAATGATTGAACTGATGATCTATGAGCGACCGCGTGAAGAAGAATATGACATTCAGGAAAGTATCCTTAGCTTTAATTACACGCGGGCTGTAAAGCATTTTCGCTCAAAAGAGCATAGGATTAATTACGTCAATGTTCACGGAAGACTTGGTGGGGAAATTGTTTTTGGGATTGATGGTTCTCGCATAATGAGCAATGAACTCGTTGTGCCTTTTACAAAAACGTATCGAGTTATGGCTTTAAACCCGCCAGATATTGAAAAAATCGTTGATGTACCTACCAATGCAAGCATCTATGGGCATGGCACTCGCGTCATAAAGTTTTACGGTCACTCACTGGGGAAAGCTGACTATTCATATTTTCAGGCAATATTTGATGCGGTGAACCTATATGAAGGTGAAACGAAATTAATCTTCTTTTTCAGACCGCACGGTCAGAACTCTGGGGAATTCGGAACCGTTGAAGAGGCAAAGAAAGATGCAATGTCAAAAGCAATTGCGCTTTTAACTGCATATGGCGCAACTCTTGACAACAAAGATCATGGAACAAATTTGATTCATAAGTTGCTTATTGAAGGTCGTTTAGTCGTTGTTTTGCTTCCCGATACCGTACATCGTACCGATTAGATTCGTTAAAAGATCTTGGACGACAATAAGTTCGACCATTGAGCGTTTACCGAATGAGGCGTGGATTTGAAGAGGCTTGCTTTAAGCCGCGCGGCAACCCTCTACCTCATGGCAGGGGATGATGAACCCACAATAGCGGTAACTGTATTTGTAATTTGCGAGAACAACGAATGACGGGGTGTATCGGAAGTATGAGCCCACCCAGCGCAGATTAGCCCCTCCCCTAGCCGCGCTTTAACATATTCCCGGCATGCACCTTGTCCGCCATGTCCGCGAACTCGTGCTCCAGCGATTGACAACGATCACGTCGCAGGCGACCTTAAAGAGCTTCAGATCGTGTGTCACCTCGGAGCCAAAAATTCCGACGCGTCAAGCGCGTGCTCGTCGGCCACCACGGGCACGCGCTTGATTTCTTCACGTGCTTCATTACGCGTAAACGCACAATTTTTTCTCATAACCGAGGGGACAACCCGCGCCCCGGCGAATACCCGAGAAACCCGTGGGCGCGGACCTCTCCAGCTAAAATGGGCGAAGGAATTCGCGGACCTCTGCGTCTTCCATCCATCGCTTCACCGAGGATATCGCGTCTTCCAAAACCATGCGGTGCCGTATAAAGGCAACTCCTGGTAAATTCTTGATCACCTCTTCAATGAAGTTAATCTTCCCTTGAAGTAGTGGAATTTCGCTCCCACTCCACGATGCGCCGAAAGAAGACATGATTACTGGGACCTTTTTAAGCTCTTCTGAGCTAAGGTCCTCTTGGCACAGTAAGACTATGTACTTGACCCTCAGATTCTTGGGTAACTCCATTGCAACATCTGGTAGATGATCGACAAGCTTCCCATTACACATCGATCGTGACGCCAGCCAAGTCACGACTGCATCGCCGCAATGCTCAATAGCGTAATCAAAAAAATACTTTAAAGCGAAAGGCTTCGACATGCTCCGCAGGTTTGTCTCAACCCCCTCTATGCCCTTCCATGCGCTATCTGTTGCGGCCTCGCTGTTCTCCTCCCTCCATACTGCTTCGCCCAAATGCTCCATTGCATAAGTCGCATTGAACTCCATGAGCACGGGCATTGCCCTCTCAGGAAATTGACCATCGTTGGCAACGATAAGACGAAGAACATCCTCATTCCAATAGGGATTCGTACCGTTTACGAGATTAAGTAAGATATCTTCGGCAAGACGCAGCATTTCCGGCTTGGAGATAAATGCCCTTTGTTCGGCATTGTTGATGTCCCTAGGAAGAAGCCTATAAAGGGCATGCGAGCCCCTTTCCAGCTTCTGTAGGACGCCGACCGCGTACCTAGCGAAAAAACCTGGCGTAGCAGAGTCGATTTCCATCGCGGCTTTATATGAAACGGTTTCGCCGTATTTGTCGGCTCCTTCCTCGATATCCCTTGCCAGCTCGGGACTGACACCGAACTCCTTTAACCGCGCTTCGTCAATCCGACTAAGCCATTCGGGAATCTCATTCTCCTGTCGCTTCAAGGCAAGACCGCGAACCCGATCGATGCCGAGCAAGTCAATCCAGCGAATGAGCAAATCGTCCGGGACTGTATACAAGGGAACATCTGAGAGGATGATCGGCTCTGCGCATTCGGTCAAAGTCTCCGCACCAAGAATCATGACGTCACTCAGGATTGGGAATGGAATCCCAGTTGAGCTTTGCCGGCCGGCAGAACACACAATCGAGATCGCCTTCAATAGCTCTGCCGAGCCAGCCGTTTGAATAAGCTCGATCAATTCCTCCGAGACATCGTGTCCGCGGGAGTCGTCTAAGAAGATTTGGGCTGCAATCCGCATCTTGGGCGACACATTGAGGAACGGGAGCCCCTCTTCGGCGATGATACCTTGGGAAATGAGCTCTTTCTCCAGTTGAACAAACCCAGGTAAGCTGCAAATCTCAATCGACTTGATTCGGGAAACATATCCTTTATACGCCTCCTCCAAGGTCTCCTTCCACAACCGACCGGCACCGTCCTCGCCGCCGATACCCCGAAGTCCGGTAATAACCGAATCGCAGAGACGGCTCAGCTCATGACAGTCTCTGAGCTCCTTGAGGCAGGCGATCGCTCGCTTCCGCAACTCGATCATCGCCTGAGTGTAGAGGTGGTTGCCATGGATGAACGTGACCTTGTTTCCCTCCATCCTCGTCCGGCCCTCGTACACTGCCGCCAGCAAAGCCTCGACATAATAGGCAAGCAGAACCCCGTACCTATTCTCCTTTGTTTTGCGAAACTCGCACGATAGGCGTTCAAGGACCTCGTTCTCGTATCGAAACCCGTCCGAATACGAGTTCTCGTTGAAAGACATGCTCGTTGTGAGTGTCTCCTTTGCCTCCCGTGGAGGCAAAACGTTCTTCTCCAATGCCATAAAGAACAGCTCTTCCGGCTCGCTGAATTGAGGGGCATGCAGAAAAAACGCGAGCGATGTGAGGATACGAGATTTCTGCGAATAGAATCCGGAAGCCTTGTCGAATTTACAGGCAAGGTAATCGTAGTTTCCGGGCGCGGTGTCTTCGATTGTCCCGAGAATATGTTCAAGGCCCTTCTCACCGAGGAGGAAATTGTAATCGCTCACCATTTTCCATCGTTTCCCACCGTACGCCAAAGCCCAAATGTCGTTCAGCTGTGACTTCAAGGAGGAAATAAGTTCTTCGCTGTAGAAATTGTTTACAAGGATGGCGACAATACCGGGGCATCGAGCATTGCCGCACTCCAGCTCATCCACGTCGGAAAGAGACAAACTTTTCTCGGCGATGAAAGCCTGGTAGAGCAAATAATCCCTCAAAACCTGTTCGCCCGGCGCTACCGCCACCATATCCTGACATGCATCCACCAGTTCGTCGTGGCACAGAGCGGCGCAAGCCTCGACATATCTGTCATGAGAAATCCCTACCTTGGAAAGCAGGCTATCCAGGTCTTTATTCTCCTCTATCCTGTGAGCATCCAAAACCGAGACGATCGTCGCCGCTTTTTTGAAGTCGCTGCCCAGACGAGAAGCCTTCTCTCCGTAGCAAGCTTCTATAAGACTCGGCATCGTGGAGAATACTTCGTCCCCGCGTTCCTTAGCAACCTCGGCCGCCGCGAAGGCCAAGCGCATGTTGCCCCTCGACAAGCGAATTATATCCGCAGAGGCTGTCCCTTTCGCGATACCAAATCCGTTCTCGACCACATGTAAGGCCGTCTCCTCGTCAAGCGGATTGACTGCATAGAGGTAAGGCTTGCAGTACTGTGAAACGGAGCTTTTCACGAACCCGACCGCGTAATTTCTTGCCGTCATAAGAACCTTGATATTACCCCTGTTAGACACGAAGTCCGCAAACCCTTCGAGGTCTGAAAGCTCGTTGGCGTCGTCGAGCAGAATTAACGAAGGGTCCTCTTTGGGGACATCATTAGCCAAATCGTTCCAGATTGGCATCCTGTTCGATTTAATGACAAGAGGATAAGCGCCGCTGCCATTCGAAAATTGACGCAGAGCCTCTACGCAAAGCCTGGTCTTCCCGCATCCAGGACGCCCATACACCAAGACGAACTGATTCTCATCGAGCGCGGCGAGAAGCTCGTTGATCTCTTTATCCCTGCCGAGCAAATCGACTTTCAGGGTTGATGCAAAGCTATTCTTTTCAACTGCGGATTCGAATTCATCCGGGGACATAATTTGCCCAGTACCTGCCTCGATGCCCAGATGTTCTTTCGCAAGATTTGGGTACCGCCGGGCCAACATACACGCCATCTCGTCCGTGCCCACAAGATCGATGCGATCGTCAATGCCTCTTAGATAGTTGAGGTCAGAACTGTCTAGCCTCCGGCAAGAATACGCGATGACTATCTTAACAAGCTGCCCAGAATCGAGCTCTTCTCTTTCGGCCTCCAGGCACTTCTCGATATCCAATTCGATTTTACTCTTCGCATCTGCCCTATCTGGATAATGGCCACATTCGAGATAGGCGAATTTGTTGTCGGGCAAAAGCCAGATTGTGTCCGGCGTTCCAGGGGCGGTTGCCGCCGAATGGGCGGCAGACCCCCTGTGCACGGGCTTATCATACTTAAAATATTGCGTAAGCAATTCCTGGGCAAGGTTCTGAAAGCCAGCAGGATCGAGTCTGGTGATTCTGTCCCTGATTTCGATTTCTCTGCTCATCAAAGTTGCACGCTCCTCCGCTTTCTCTGGCAATCCGAACGCCCTCGGGTAAAGGCTGCACCAAACTGCCACGGTGAGCTTGATGATATGACATACGCCGCATTAGTGAGAGCACGATTGTCGATAGCAAAACGATCCAGTTCCGCGGCGCGCGCCACACCTTCTCGTGCACCCACTGAGACAAATGTCATAGGGTTCGCGACCGCAGTGACTGTAAATGTATTTAGCGGGATTAACAAAGTACGGGGTGTATTGACTGGCGTCGATACACCCCGTACTCAACTAAGTTTCTTATTTAGACTGCGGCCGCCCAGCGCAGGCCGTTCCGCTCCCCTAGTCCCGCTTAAACAGATCCCTCGTATAGACCTTATCCGCCACGTCCGCGAACTCGTCGCTCCAACGGTTGGCGGCGATCACGTAGCGGCCAGCCTTGAAGGCCTCCAGGTCATGGGGCACCTTGGAGCTGAAGAACTCCGGTGCGTCCAGCGCGGGCTCGTAGATCGACACTGGCACGACGTTGGCCTTCACGCGCTTCATGACGCCACGGATAGAGCACGCGCCCATGACCGGTTCCTTTTTGCCGCCGTAGACGCGACAACGAAATACTTACGTTTTCAGTTTAATCTACTTGAACAGTACAGTCTCTTTCAATTCAGACATGGCACATTGGCCAACTTTGATCTGCCTGCAAAGTTGGCCAAGCTCTTCTGCTGCTTTTCGCCCTTGCTCAACTTCATTGTCATCAAGAAGCTTATCGGTCTCAACGCAAACAAAATCTGACGCAATATAAAATGAAGTAATGAATGAGCTAACGGGAGAAAACTCATGCGATGTATCAAGACTAGCGAGACGACAGATCTCCGCGAGTGGAACGTTGACTCCGCCAAGCTGCTCGGCGTAATCACTCATGTCTGATAGGTACAGACCGCTTGATGGCCTTGCCGAATTACTAAATGCGTCAAGCATGCCGGTTATATGAATGGCAATTACTTTCTCTGAGAATAGTGCAGTGAATAAAACAGCCGTCGCCTCATATATAGTAAGCTTATCTAGCTCATCAAGAATGTCTTTGATGTTAGACAAATCAATGTAGTGCAGATTTGAGACATTATATGTTGCCTCCTTTAACTGAGGAAATGTTGACTTGATCGCATTAACCCAATTGCGGTAATAATCAGTCTTGATGTAGCGTTCAACAAAATCGTTTCCCAAACAATTATCAATAAAACTCTGACCGAATTCGAGTGTCATACAATCAGGGAATCTGAATTCGCACTCGGGGTCGTTCAGTAATATGGGGAAAGGATCGACGGCAAGTCGAAAAACTGCACAGACCTTTACAGTAGTCGTGAAATAATCGGTGAAATCCTCTCGAATCTGCTTCGCACTTTCGGGAACCACCTCGTAAGGCTTGGTATAAAAGGATTCGTGGCCTTGTTTGTGAATATACTTGTTCGCCCTCTTATTGAGCTTGCTGATTAGCTCATCAATTTCGGGCATTTTTTCAAGAAAGTCTCGATATTCAATATCTTTTGAACGCAGCATTTTGGACAGTTCGCTAAATGAGGGAAATCTGTCGAGCGAAACCCATTTCTCATATTTAGCCTTGCGCTCAGATTCTTCTAGATTCGAAAACAACGTTCCGATAAGGATGACCTCTCCAGCTTGTCTGACTGAATAAAAAGCAGCGTCGAAGTAACCTTGATGAATTAGATCTAGCGAGTTAGCCAAGAGCTGACAGGATTCAAGTAAAAACTGGTTGAAAAATGGCGTAGAAACTAAACCACTAACGGAATCCGCCAATTGTTCTACGTAGTCATAAAGACGACTGTAAGCGAGCTCATCCTCCCTTGCCACGTACCGCAGTGGATGATGTCTCCAGCTGAACACCTGACTATTTATGTATTCGTCCTTAAAGTTCAATCTGAGTCAGCTTCCGAGTCTTATTCCAGCACTGGGTTATATTCTAATTGGTAACGTTCTCAAACCCGCAGCAATGAAAGCTGACGGATCTTGCGCAACTTTAGAGCTTAAGAGTTTTTGCCCATAGGGCTAATGGCATTGAGGTTTGGTGCGGCATCGACCGTCTTAAGCACCCATTTTAGCTCAGTGCCATATAGGACCTGCTAGTTGTATTTGGCACTGAATTGCACCTCTCTTGTTTAGCTGGCATAGAGTCTTGTATGATGCGGCAAGAGTGCTTTCTTTTTCAAAGAGATCTTGCCGTTGATCGGGCTCATCTAACCTTTCAGAAGCTTGTTCAAGCGTCCATTGATATTCCCTTGCATTCTGGAGCATCTTATTAAATAGAACCTGATATTGATACATTGAAAACAAAAGGGATTGATAATCTTCTATGAATTCGGCAATCGCCTCTCCACTCTTTCCTTTGAAGCAAAATTTCGCCTCCATGGCGAGCGATCTCATTTCATCAAGCTTTAAATGCAATTTGAGTTGAAGGTCGGCATCTAACACCTTATTAATTGAGGCTGAAATTGATTGCAGGTACGTGGTGTTAGTCAGCCATACAAATAGTAGGTCGATAGCCATTTGCGGTTCGTCGTCATGTTCCAAGTTCTTCGCGTTTTTTGCGTAAACGCTCATGAGTTTATCGACGGTTATCCAAATATTTAAACGTCGATTAAATAGAGACTGTTTATTACTGAGACGAGCTTGGTAACAAGAAATGAACAACGCGATGATTGCCACAATTGCTGAGATGTACTCAGGTAGATTCGTTAGGTCCATTGTCTCCCCTACCATTAACTTGAATTCCAACAGGCAGTATCATGAATATTGCCCTACAAATCACTTTTAGTTAAAAAATTCCCCTTGGTAGAAGCCTCGAGAGTCCAATTCATCGCAGTCTTAATTACTTAAGGCCTATGCGCTCAGCTCCAGACAGTGGACTGCGCGAGTGGAGAATGAGTCGCCACATTTATGTCCGACCTGAATGTTGTAATCGACACTGCTGAAAACTGATGGACCTGCCAATAGATTTTGCTCTTTGATATAAGGAAATTCAGATTTTTAGTTACGTTAAAAACAGTGCAGTTACTCGTGAACTATCGCTTTCGAATCAGTCCTTTCACTATGGCAAGAGTTATGCAGCGCTTGCGGCGAACTATGGGATACCTTCTAGAAGGGGGAATGACAGCTTTCCCAGTTGATGACTAGGCGATGATAAATCGGAAATATCATAGAGCATAGAATGATAGAAAGAGATCTTTCAATAGAGGTAGGGGTGCCTCAGCTTTTGCCGAGACACCCCTACTGGATGACAGCTGAAGCATCTTGAATTAGGTTCAGGTCATCGACACTATCTGCCATCGCATGACATTATGAAAATGCCAACGAATGTCATTGTGCTCTGGATTATTTTAATCAGTAAAAAATAACTAAAGGCGAAAGCTACTATGCAACTTCTAGATACTTAACGCTCTCGCCGCGTTCGAATGCGCCTATAACTTCACAGGTGGCTTTGGTGATATCGCGATCAATGCCGCCTTCGCGGCGAAGTGCCTCTTCACCTGTGGTGCCCTTCTCGACATCGGCGATCATTCTTAGGAAAGAAACCCATTCAAAGCGAATGCCTTCACCGTCTAGCTGATAGAAATAGCGTCTGTTATCGGCTGGGTCCTCGTAGCGGATTTCGAAATAATCAGTCTTCCACCAGGGCGCAGGAACATATATGTAGCCCTTTGTGCCAGATACAACTAGACTGCCCTCAGACTTAGCGCCTGAGCCAACCTTTGCTGTTGCCACGGCGTTTGGAAACTCAACGTCAAGCCTCGAGAACTCATCAAACGTCTTGTCGTTTTTCTCGCACAAGGACGAAATGCGTACCGAGTTAGGTTTAGTACCTAGTATCTGGAAGATTGGCAATAAGGCCGTCGGGCCCCATGCCGTCATGCTGCTCCAAGCAGTGTCGCGACGCGTATCAAAAGGAGCGCGATTGGTCTTAAGATTGGTTATAGTGGCATCGACCGAAACGACCTCGCCAATACGTCCACCGGTGACCAACAACAGCATGCGTGCGTAGGCGGTTGAGTATGCCGTGCGCAGCGAGTCCATCAGCACAAGGCCTCGCTCGTCGGCTAATGTGAAAAGCTCACTGCATTCCTTGGCGCTCTTTGCGATAGGCGCTTCGCACATCACATGCTTGCCGGCATTTAAGGCTCGTTTCACCTGTGCATAATGCCGATCAGGATGCGAGTGAATATACACAATGTCGACCGCATTCAGTAACTTACCGTAATCATCCGTTACAAGCTTGGCTCCGAGTGGACCCTCATCTAGCAAGCTGCGATCTTCAACACAAATGCCGACAACCTCGAGACCATTTACCAAACCGCATTCAGCAAAAACGCGATTCATATAGTCGGTATATCCAACTAAACCGCATCGAAGTTTAACCGAACTTCGGATTTCCGTAGAAGAGACACCACTGGTTCGCTCGAGGTACACAACCTTGCAGTACTCATTCAGATAATCGAATTGGCCCTCCCAATCCGATCCCACAGTAAAGATATCGACTCCATAGCGCTTGATGTCGTCGATTTTCTGGCCTTCGTACTCTTCGACGACAATCTTGTCCGCAAGCCCGGTTGAACGCACTGCTGCAATGCGCTCTTCAAGCGATTGTTGAACGTTAATCTTGCCGCGTTGTTTGTCAAAGTCATCCGACGTAACGCCAACGATTAGATAGTCGCCTAAGGCCTTGGCGCGCTCCAACAGGCGGACATGCCCGCGATGAAGATGGTCGTAGGTTCCGTAGGTAATGACCTTAGTCATGGTTAGGCCTTGTCCAACTCAATCAGCGCCTCCATGAATCGCTCCATCGAACGCTTAGGACCAGTGGTAACCCTCAGGCAGCTGCCAAAAGCGCCAATACCGTCATACTCCTTAATGAGGATGCCTTTCTCGGCCTTCATACGGCGAACGATTTCAGAAGCGTCACTAAACGGCTTAATGAACATGAAATTACCTTCACTGCTTCGATATTCATAGCAGTTACGGTCAAGTTGCTCAACGAGCCACTGTTTGCCGGCGAGCTGATTCTCGATCATGGAATCGAGCATGCCTTCGGTTTCCATGATTTTCTTTGCAAAGAGCATGGCAAACATATTTACATTGTGGGGAGTATTCAGCTTCTGCACGAGGGCAACTCCCTCAGGCCATCCTGCTACATAGCCTAAACGAGCTCCAGCAAGCGAGAATAGCTTTGAGAAAGTACGAGTTACAAATACATGTTCATGGGTAAGAGCGTATTTAATGGAAGTCTCGGGGCAGAAATAATGATATGCTTCGTCGACGAGAACGGTAATCTGACGGCGTTGCGCTTCCTCGAAAAAGCGCGTCATCTCAGTCTCGCTCCAGGCATTGCCCATGGGGTTATTCGGATTAACAAGAATAAGCAGCTGTGTGTCATCGCTAATCTTAGAAATCACATCATCCACCGTGATGGTTAGGTCATCCCTATAAGGAACCGGCACAAAATTACGTCCATACATCTTCGAGTAGACCTCGAACATTGCATAAGAAGGCGATACACAAACGATCTCGCCGTTAGGCGCAGTGAAGGCCTCAATGATGTTGCGAATGCCTTCGGAAGACCCGTTAACAAGCGACAGATGCTCGATGTCCGTACCAAGTCTTTCAGCGAGGAATTCGGTAAACTCAAGAGTCTCCGGGTACTGGGCCACCATTTCGGGCGTCACCCCCGAAAGAACCCCGTCGATGAACTCTTGAGATAGCCCCTCGGGGTTCTCGTTCAGATCAAGTCTGAGGTAACCCTCGCGCTTGTTCTGGTCAAAAATGCGGTGTAGGTTAACTAACCTCTCGTTGATGTAATACATGAATAAACACCTTTCGCCTTTGATTAAAATTGTTAAGGACTGTAACGAATGAGCTGTCTGTCGATATTTCCACTGAGGGTTTGCCGTGTGAGTGAGCTTTGCACTACAAGTGTTTAAACGAAAAGCAGTTACCGTCCATGTCCGCAAACCATACGAACAAGCTTCCAGGGAAGCATTCGCCTAATTCTTGCCATCAAACTAAGCTTTGGTGCCAGCAGCTTTTCGAATGCCAGCTTGTGGTCACCAGCAGAAATCGCTCTTTCGACCTCATCGGCCAGCCTCTCGTCATCAGCAGAACGAGAGGCTGGCTTGACGAGATTTGAGTTATTTGCCGCAACGCTTTCAACGGTTGATTTAATCCACTTACATTCATCGGCACAGCACTCATTAAAGAAACGCTCGCCATTACTAGTGTTTATCAGGACCGCGGAAACGCCTCGTCCGTCAGAGACGATATGAGCAGGACATAAAAACATTGAGAGCCCCTGCTGCATGAAAGACCG
>URFE01000010.1:0-28978 GCA_900546965.1 uncultured Collinsella sp. | reverse complement strand
CTACACCTATTAAGTCGTCGGCAGCGTCAGATGTGTATAAGAGACAGGCTCTGCAGCAGGCTCGGGCTCGACGACAGGCTCGGCGGCAGCGGCAGGCTCGGCGCCCTCGGCCTCGGACTCCTCAGCAGCACCCTCGCCCTCGGCGGCAGCCTCGCTCGCGGCCTTCTCGGCAGCAAGACGGGCGCGACGCTCGGCAAAGGTCTCCTTCTTGGCGGGCGCTGCCGTCTCGGCGGCATCCTCGTCCGCATCGGAATCGTCGTCGGTCGCAGCAGCCTTCTTGGGCTTGACCGGGGCCGAAGCGGCCTCGCTCACCGGATCGATAATCTCGGACTGAACAACGGCCGTCATCTTTTCCTGCGTCTCGCGGAACTGACGGATGGCACGGCCGATCGTGCGGCCCATCTGTGGGAGCTTATCCGGGCCAAACAGCAAAAAGCCGAAGACCACGATGATCGCGAGCTCACCCTCTCCAATACCAAACACACATACCTCCAAGGCTCGATGTGAGTCGAGCCCGCACCGCGCCATTCGGCCGGAACTCGTCTATTCATTCGGTCAAGTATAGCGCCCGGACGCCAAAACGTCCGAGCGCATCACAAACATATGCCAAACGGCACGCCCTTTTGGGGGGCAAAGATTATGCAGCGGTGATCGAAATCTCTTGGTCGACACCCAACAGCTGGACCACACGCATCACCGGGGGCTGCACATTGGTGCAGCTAAAGCGCTTGCCGTGGTCGACCGCGTGGTGCGCAGCGCCCACGAGCACGCCAATGCCCGTCGAATCGATGTAGCTCACCTGGGCAAAATCGAGCTCAACGGCCTCAGTGGGCTGCTCGAGCGCCAGGTCGATGGCATTGCGCAGGCTATCGGCGTTAGAGATATCGATCTCGCCGGTTACCTTAATGGTGTAGAGCTCTGGCGTGGGGTTGGTGAAAATACCCAAATCCATGTATACGCTCCTTTACGTATCGAAAGTGCGGATAGTACGGGAAGCCGCGCGTTAGGCGCGCTCGGCACGCGCAAGCTCGGCAGCGACGAGCTTCACAGCCAGCACCAGCACATCGAGCGCGGCCTCCAGGTCCTCGACCGTGGGATAGCTCGGCGCGATGCGGATGTTGGTGTCGCGCGGATCCTTGCCATAGGGCCAGGTAGCACCGGCCGGCGTGAGCTTGACGCCCAGGTCGGCGCAAAGCGCGGCGACCTTCTGGGCCGAGCCCTCGGGACCATCGAAACTCACAAAGTAGCCACCGCGGGGGTGCGTCCAGGTGGCGCAGCCCGTGTCGCCCAAGCCCTCGGTGAGCTTGCGCTCGACGGCCTCAAAGCGCGGACGCAGGAACTCGGCGTGCTTTTTCATGTGCTCCTTGACCGCCTCGATGGTAGGAAGGAAGCGCACGTGACGCAGCTGGTTGAGCTTGTCAGCGCTGATGAGGCCGGCCTTCAGGCGCTTTGAGAACTCGGCGATGACCGCGGGGCTCGCACCGATAAAGCCGATGCCGGCGCCCGGGAAGGTAATCTTGGACGTCGAGGCAAAGGCCACCACGCGGTCCTCGGTGCCCGCCGCGCGAGCGAGGTCAAAGATGTTGGCGAGCTCGTCGGTCTCGTCGTACAGGTCGTGCACGCAGTAGGCGTTGTCCCAGAAGATGCGGAAATCGGGCGCGGCCGTGTGCATCTCGACCAGGCGGCGCACGGTGTCCTCGCTAAAGGTGATACCCGTGGGGTTGGAATACTTGGGCACGCACCAGATGCCCTTGATGGAATCGTCGGCGGCAACGAGGCGCTCGATCTCGTCCATGTCGGGGCCGTTGTCGGTCATCGAGACGGGGACGTTCTCGATGCCCAAGTCGGCGGTAATGCCAAAGTGGCGATCGTAGCCGGGAACGGGGCACAGGAACTTGACCTTCTTGCCGTCGTGCGCGGCCTCGTAGGCGTCCCAAGGCTCACTGCCGCACGAACCGCAACGCCAGAACATGCCGGCGATGTCGTGCTCGATCAAAAGGCTCGACGAGCCCAGCACAAGCGTCTGCTCGGCGGGGCAGCCCAGGAACTCCCCTGCCAGCTTGCGTGCCGAAGGAATACCCTCGAAGCAGCCGTAGTTGGAGCAGTCGACGTTGCCATCGTGCAGATCGGCGTCGGCGTTGAGGATATCGAGCATGGGTCGAGAGATGTCCACCTGGGAGGGCGACGGCTTGCCGCGGGCCATGTCGAGCGCCAGGCCCTTGGCCTTGACCTCGGCGACCTCGGCTTTGAGTGCCTCGATAGCGGCATCGAGTTCGGTGGTTTCCATCTTCTGGTAGATCGTCTGCATGGGTGCGGCCTTTCGCGAAGCGGGACGTTGCAGTTCGTCTAAGTATAGACCGCCACCGCCGCAACGTTATGAAGCCGTGATAGATTAAGTCCATCGCAATAAATTACGAATCGCCGCGCATGCCGGCGTGGGGCGCCCAAGGAGGCACTATGGAGTATGGATCGTTCCAGGCCGAGGAATTCGGCGACTTGCAGCGCCTGGTCGACGGACTGTTTTACGACCGCCACGCCATCGACCGCCTGGATCTAATCGTACAGGCCGAAATCTTGGACCTAGCGCCCGATCTCATGGAAATCGTCAACCTGCTACCGCCCGGCTATTACGACCGCCAGTCACTTTGCGACCAGCTCAACTCGGCCCTTGCCGCCCACGGCTGGGGCGCCGTCTACGGCACCGTGGAATAAGCCTAGTCATTGGGGCCCGTGGCCAAATAAATGAAACGCCGTTTGTGACAGTGCTCACAAACGGCGTTTTTTGCATACGAGGGTATCCGGGGCATGTCCGGCCCCGTTTTTTTCGCTTTTACTCGCCCTTGGGCGCGGGGTGTTTGCAGACCACGCTCATGTAGATCATACCGAGCACGGCAGCGGTGACCGAACCGGCAAGGATGGCGGCCTTGGCAGCCAGAACCTCAAACTGGGCCGTCGGGAAGGCAAGGCCGCTGATGAGGATCGACATGGTGAAGCCGATGCCGCCCAGAATGCCCACACCGGCAATCATGTGCCAGTTAACGTTATGCGGCAGCTCGCAGACCCTAAACTTAACCAGGGCAAACGTCATGCCAAAGATGCCGATCGGCTTGCCCAGCAGCATGCCAAAGTACACGCCGAGCGTCACCGGGTCGGTGAGCAGCGTGCTCATATCCACACCCACTAGGCGAACCTGTGCGTTCACGAACGCAAAAATCGGCAGAATCACAAAGTTGACCGGCGTGGAGATCAGACGCTCCATGCGGATGAGCGGCGGGGTCACGCGGTGCATGACGCGCTCGACCCTGGTGGTCGAGACGGTAAAGTCATGCTGGCCCAGGATGTGTGCCTCGTCGTCGTAGCGGTCATCAAGCAGCGGCAGGCACTCGCCCAACCAATCGGTGAGGCTATCGAGCTTGACGCCGCACTTGGCCGGAATGGTAAAGGCCAGGATGACGCCGGCGAGCGTGGCATGTACACCGCTCTTGAACATGCAGAACCACAACAGCAGGCCCAGTACCGAATACGGGGCGAGGCGGTAATGCTGCGTCTTGTTGAGCCACACGAGCGCGCAGGTCACCAGCGCGGCGGCGCCCAACCAAAACGGATTGGGGCTCTGACCGTAGAAGATGGCGATGGCGGCGATGGAGATGAGGTCATCGGCGATGGCGAGCGTCGAGAAGAACACGCGCACGCCGTTGGGCACGCGGTTGCCCAAAAGCGACAGCACGCCCAGCGCAAAGGCAATATCGGTTGCCATGGGGATGGCCCAACCGTTGCGGGCGCCGGCATGGTTGAAGATCAGGTAGATACAGGCGGGAACGACGACGCCGCCCACGGCCGCCAGCATGGGAAGCATGGCCTGACGCGGATTCTTGAGCTCGCCGACCGTCATCTCGTACTTAAGCTCAATGCCCACCAACAAAAAGAAAATCGCCATGAGGAAGTCGTTGACGAAAAGCTCAACGGTAAGACCGGCCGTAAGGTTGCCCAGACCCACATACAGCGGGGTCTCCAAAAAGTGATGGATGGCCTCGTAGGCATCGGTATTGGCGCAAATGACGGCGGCGATGGCGGCGATGACCATAACCGCGGCGGAAATCGTGCCGTTCTCGGCGATGCGCCCCCAAATGTCGTGGCGTTCAAAGCGCTTGCGCTCACGGACGTTGAACAGCTGCTCGGTTGCTGCCATGGGCGGCTCCTTTCACGGGAAAGCTCCCGTCTTAAAAAAGCACGGCCCGCCCAAGTG
This sequence comes from uncultured Collinsella sp., assembly GCA_900546965.1. Classification (GTDB taxonomy): domain Bacteria; phylum Actinomycetota; class Coriobacteriia; order Coriobacteriales; family Coriobacteriaceae; genus Collinsella. Next base: position 24,732 of record URFE01000010.1, on the reverse strand, counting down.
GCGGCGCCGCGCTCTAACGTATTACGCTTGCATCTAGCCTACCCTGCACGACAAGCACGCAGGCGTGGCCGAAAAGCGGAACCACAGGTTGAACATTATTTGCTCAACGGCACGGGCACGCCTGTCCAAGAGACGACGCGGCGCCGTGCACAAAAAACGACCGGAGCGCGGGGCGTCCGCGATCCGGTCGTGGCATTTGGTCAAAAGAACCTAGCAGGCGGCCATGATGGGGGCAGCGACCTGCTTCTTACGGGAGAGGACGCCCGGCATCCAGACGCCGTCGTGCTCATCGGCAATGCCCAGGCCCTTCTGAGCAGCCTCGGTCTCGCCCTCGAGCAGGACCTGCGAGCCCTCCTCCATGATGTCGGTGATGCACAGGGCAATGCCGTCAGCACCCTTCTCGGCGGCGTAGGCGCGCATGGCCTCGCGGATCTCGTCAATCATGCCAAGCGCACGGCTCTTGTCGACGGTCTCGTACTGGCCGATGAGCAGCTTCTTGCCGGCGGGCTCGAACATCTTGATGTCGTTGCCGACCATCTCGGCTGCGGTGAAGGAGCCGGACGGACGGGTGAGGAAGACCTCCATGCCAAACTTGACCGGGTCGACGCCCACCTGCTCGCCGAGCTTGGCGGCGACGGCGCGGTCGACATCGGTGGTGGTGGGGCTCTTGAGCATGAGCGTGTCGGTCATCATGGCCGAAAGCAGCAGCTTGGCCTGGACGTCGGAAAGCTCAACGCCGAGCACGCCGGCGAGCTTGGTGACGATGGTGCAGCTGGAGCCCCAGGGCAGGCAGATGTAGTGCAGCGGGCCGGCGGTCTCGAAGTCGCCGATGCGGTGATGGTCGACAACACCAAAGACCGTGGCGTCCTTAAGGCCGGCGACGGATTGGGCGGACTCGTTGTGGTCGGTGAGGACGACGAGCTGACCGGCCTCGACGGACTCGATCACGCGGGGCTCGGCAATGCCGGCATCGGCGAGCAGCTTGGCGGACTCGGCCGGAAGCTGGCCCAGAGCGCAAGCCTCGTAGGTGTTGCCGGCATACTCAACCTGGTTGAGCAGCTGGGACAGGACGACGGCGCTCATGATGGCGTCGTTATCGGGGTTCTGGTGACCAAAGACAAGAACGTTTGCCATGGATATCCTCCACTTGATATGTGTACTTGGACGTAGCTATGGTAGCACGCTGGCGCCGAACCTTATGAGACGCAAGGGCCGCGGCGCAATTTGGGGCGAGCCTGGGGGCGAAGTCTGCCCCCTTGTACCACCGCCCTCCTGCACCGACTATTTACCGGCGGCGCGCAGGGCTACGTAGGCGGCACCGATGATGCCGGCGTCGTTTCCGAGCGAAGCGACCTTAATGGGCGTCTCGCGCGAGGCAGAGAGCGCGTACTGCTTAAAGTGCTCGCGAACCTTGTCGAGATAAACATCGGCCGAGGCAGACGCGCCGCCACCGATCAGGAACATCTCGGGGTCGACCACGTTGGCGATAAGCGCCAGGGCGCGGCCAAGGTAGTCGGCCATGGTGTCGGCTGCGGCCAGCGCAAGCTTGTCGCCCTCGCGGCAGGCCTGGAACACGTCCTTGGAATCGGAGGGGCCGGTGAGCTCAATGGGCTCGACGCCCGCCTTCTTGCACTCGGCAAGGTAGTTGCTCACCACGCCGGTGGCGCTGGAATACTGCTCCAGATGGCCATGGCCGCCACAGCCGCAGGTGCGCTCCTCGGCCGGGTTCAGGCACATGTGGCCAATCTCGCCGCCGGCGCCCACAACGCCCGATACCACGTCGCCGTTAACGATAACGCCGCCGCCCACGCCGGTACCGATGGTGACCATCACCACGTTCTGCACGCCCTTGGCAGAACCGAGCCAGGCCTCGCCCATGGCAGCGGCGTTGGCATCGTTCTCATACTTAACGACCGCATCGGGGCAGTGCTTCTGAATGGCGACCCTCAGCTCGGGCAGGTTAATGGCAATGTTGGCCTTGACCTTGGCATCGCCCGACGCCGGGATGGGACACGGAACGGCCAGGCCAATGCCCGCCACAAAGGCACGCGGAATCTGTGCCTTGGCGACCACCTGGTCGATAGCCTCGGTCACCGCGGCAAAGCCCGCAGCGTCAACGATAGGAGGCGTGGGCACGCTGGCCTTGGCAAGCAGGTTGCCGTCCTCGTCGAACAGGCCCTCCTTAACCGAAGTGCCGCCGACGTCGATGCCGATGTAGTACTGCTTAGGTTCCATGGGAGCCCACCTTTCTCGTTTAAACATTGCCTGTATGGTACCGCTCTCAAGGCAAAAACCTACCAAAAAGGGACAGGTTTGTTTTGGCAGGTTTTATCTGGGGTAACGCAATTGGCTGCCCAACAGGCCGCGCAAGACCATCCCCAAAAATAAAGGCGCCGGGAGGCGGAGGCTCCCGGCGCCCGTCAAAGGGACTATGTTGTCTGTTGGACCGCACGGTCCGTCGCGGCGATAACGCCGACTAGGCCTGAAGTGCCTGCAGCTGCTTGTGAACCTCGATGAGCTCCGTCGCCATGACGCGCATGGTCTCGGTGCCGGCCATCTGGTCCTCGGCATGCAGCAAAATCAACGGGGCCTCGCCGTTACGCTCGCCGTTGGCCTCCTTCTTCAGAAGCCCCATGTGAACATCGTGGCCACCGTTATAGGCCTCGTCGCCCTGCTTGATAAGCTCCTCGGCGGCGTCAAAATCGCCCTCCTTGGCCTTTTGCACGGCATTGATGTACATGCTCTTGGCGGTACCGACGTAGCTGATGATCTCAAAGCAGGTCATCTGCAGTTCGTTCATATCCTCCATGCAGAGCACCTAGCCCATCACGCTGACGCAGTGGTCGATGATGCCGGCAGCGTTCATGCGGCCGTAGTCGACCATGTTGATAACCTCAACCGGGAAGCGGCCGGCGGCCTCCTTCTCAAAATCGTCCTTGGTGTAGCCGATCTGCGGACCAAGCAGCAACATGTCGCACTCGTCCAGGTGATCGTGGGCCTCGTTCATGGGACGAGCCTCGACCTCAATATCCAGACCACGGTTTGCAACCTCGGCCTGCATCTTCTGGACCAGCAGGCTCGTGGACATACCGGCATTGCAGCAGAGCATGATCTTCTTCATGGTTTCCTCCTTATAACTGCGCGGCGCGCAGACGACAACTGGTTGTATTCCTTGCGGCTATTGTGCCCCCCCCCTGCATCTTTACACAAGGGAGAGAGCTGCGGGCACCGGCACCGCGTACCGGCGCCCGCAAAGGTGAAAGGGACGAACGTTAGGCGTTCTACTCGGCGAAAGCCTCCTGCTTGGCGATTGCCTTCTCGGAAATCTTCATAAAGGGCAGGTAGACGGCCATGCCAATGACAATCTCGATAGCCTGCCACACGCCGGCGCGCCAGTCAAAGCCCGTAGCGAGCAGGGCATTGATGACGGGAGGCATGGTCCAGGGCACCTGGGCGATGCAGGGGCTGATGATGCCTGCGCAGGTAAGGCCATAGGTGATGCCGATGAACAGATCGGGAAGAAGAACGAACGGGATCATGAGCGGCAGGTTGTACACGATGGGGTAACCGTAGATAACCGGCTCGTTGATGTTGAACAGACCAGGCAGGATAGCCATCTTGGAAACGGTCTCGGAAGCCTTGTTCTTGGAGAACAGGAGCGTGTCGAGCAGGAGCATGAGGGTGCAGCCCGAGCCGCCGATGAGGGCGAAGCTGTTAACGATCTGCATGTTCATGTAGTGATCGGGCTGGATGGTGCCACCGGCGGCAAAGGTAGCCATGTTGTCGACGATGAGCATGGTCAGGATCGGCTCGACGGTAGCGCCAGAGATGGTGGACTGGTGAATACCGACGCAGAACAGCAGGTTAGCAAGGGTGTAGATGAGGATAACAGCCCACGGACCGGCGTTCATGATGCTCTTGAGCGGGTTGGAGATGCACGTGGAGATGATGGTGCACAGATCGGTGCCGGCACACACGGCGAGCAGGGCTGCGGCAAGAGCGAAGACCGCGAGGTTAAGCAGCATCGGAATCATGACGTTGAAGGAGTTGGAGACCGCGGGAGGCACGCCCTCGCCCAGCTTAACCTTGAGCTTCTCGACGCCAGAAATCTTGATGAAGAGCGAGACGGAAAGCAGGGCGATGATAATAGCCGAGAACAGACCGTTGGTGCCGGTGTTGGCAGTCGAAAGGGCGCCCGTGACCTCGGCGGAGGTGATCTTGTCGGTGAGCAGTGGGCTCGTGGCGGCAAGCGAGGCGGTGATCTGCTGCGGCATCATGATGACGAAGGCAGAGATGGCGACGACCACGCAAGCGAGCGGGTTATCGAAACGCTTGTTCTTGGCGAGGCTGTAGCCAATCAATCCGGCCAAGATAATGGCAGAGACGTTGAGGGTGCCCAGCGTAATTGCCGAGCCCCACGTCTGAAGGTTGGCAAGGCCCGCCGCATCGAGCGGGAACAGAGGGAACACGACGTTGTTAATAAGAACCGCGATACCCGCAAGGATATAGAGCGGCGTGATGGTCGCGAAGGCGTCACGCAGGGAACGCAGGTGAACCTGGTTTCCCACCTTCGCAGAGACCTCGGCAAACTTGTCGAGGAAGCTCTTTCCGTTGTCACTGGCCATGATTGCTCCTAACTTTCAAATCCGGCCTTTTCCTATGCGCACGGTGGTCTGTCGCCCTCTGCCACCAGATGTGCCATGTGTTGCGCGCGGCGGCGCGCGGTCTGGGCGTTCGCCCGGTCGCTAATCAACCACGTGGGTCGTGGCGACCTGTTTGAGCCAGGCCGCCGACTTCTTAAGGCGGCGCTTGTAGCCGTCCATGAGATCGACCTCGACAAAGCCGTAACGATTCTTAAAGGCATTGGCCCAAGACCAGTTATCGATGACGGCCCAGTAGTGATAGCCCCGGCACTTGGCGCCCTCGTCGATGGCCTTGGCCACCCACTCCAGGTGCTGACGTACAAAGTCGACGCGGTAGTCATCCTGGATGGTTCCTTCGGCGTCACGGTTCTTGTATTCGTCCATGATGCCGATGCCGTTCTCGGAAACGAACCACTCAAGATCGGGGTAGTTCTTAGCGCAGTCCATGCCAAAGTCGTAGAGGCCCTGCGGGTAGATCTCCCAGCCGCGGCTCTCGTTCATAACGGCGTCGGGCCATACGTACTCGTCGGCAAAGTGCGGCAGGCCGTACTGGTCGACCTTGCTCGCCGGCGCCTGAACACGCGTGGGGTGGTAGTAGTTGCAGCCGAGCCAGTCGACAACACCCTGCTTAAGGATCTCTTGGTCGCCGGCGCGGAACGGGAGCTTAACGCCGCCCTCGGCCAGGCTGTCGAGCACGTCGGCAGGAAGCTCGCCCTTGGTGATGAGGTCGAGCCACCAGCGGTTGTTGATGCCGCTGGTCATGCGCACGGCCTCGAGGTCCGCCTCGCTGGGGTTCTCCTTGGTGTAGACCGGGGTAAAGCAGTTGATCATGCCGATCTTGGCATCGGCGCGAATAGCGCCCTCGTCATAGGCGCGACGATAGTTGGCCACGGCCAGCGCGTGCGCCAGTGAGATGTGATACTGCACGGTGCGGGCGCGGTTGAAGTCGTGGAGCTGCGGGAACCACACGCCCTCCTGATAGCGCTGCTCGGGCTCGACGATGGGCTCGTTAAAGGTGAACCAGTACTTAATCTCCTGGCCAAACTCGTGGAAGGCGACGTCGGCGTAATGTGCGTAAGCCTCGACAACCTCACGGCTCTCCCAGCCGCCACGGTTAAAGAGGTAGGTGGGCATGTCAAAGTGGTACAAGTTGACAAACGGCTCCAAGCCGGCTTCGCGAGAGGCGCGGAACAACTCGTGATACCACGCGGCACCTTCCTCGTTGAGGTTGCCGTCGGCATCGAGCAGACGGCTCCACTGGATGGAAGTGCGATAGGTATCCAGACCCAAGTCCTTCAAAATGCGAAGGTCTTCCTGGTACTTGGCCATAAAGTCATTGCCGGCGTAAGAGCCAACGCGGTTGTAGAACGAACCCAGATCCTGGATGGACCAGGTGTCCCACAGGTTCTCGAGCTTGCCGCCCTGGTTCCACTGACCCTCAGTCTGCGGGCCGGACATAGCAGCGCCAAAGAAGAAGTCGTTGGGCAGCTGATACTGTGCCATCAAAGTCCTCGCTTTCGTGTTCTAGAGCTTCCGGTTGGAGACGGGTTTGCTTTGGCAGGTTATCCGGCGCGGGCGCGCACCGGCCATACCGATATCCAACCCGCCAAAACAAAACCGTCCCCAAACGGTCGATCCTGTTGTGCGGAAGGATTCCGTTCGTTGCTTAAACTATAGCGCTCTAATTTTAAAAGTAAAGCGTCTTTTTCTTTTTTCTTTCTCGAACTTCTTAGATAAAAGTAATATGGATGCCCTGTTGAGGGTTATACTTACTTCTTGTATTCATATATGTCGGAAAGGAGGTTCCATGATTCCCAAATACGAGGCGATAGCTGCAGATATTCGTCGAAGTATCGAGGATGGCGCTCTTAAACCGGGCGACAAGCTTCCCACCGTCGTTGAGTTCTGTGAGCTCTATAGCGTTTCCAAAATCACCGTCAAACGAGCTATCGAGCAAATCACCGAGGAAGGTCTTATTACCAGCCGGCGCGGATCGGGTACCTACGTTAAGGACACGGCGGGACTTCCCGGCCAGGCGTTTTTCCAGGGCAAAAACGACCGTGCCCAGGGCTTTTCGTATGAGCACCGCGGGGAAAAGGTGACCTCGGTGGTCTACGATTTCTCGATTGTTAATCCACCAGCGGACATCGCAGACCAGCTGGGAATTGCCGAGGATGACTTTGCCTATCACGTCGTGCGCGTGCGTCAGGCCGATGGGAAGCCCATCGTTATCGAGTACACCTACATGCCCCTCGAGCTGATTCCAGGCCTTAAAAAGAAGGACCTGTACGGATCGGTCTACCATTTCATCCGCGAGCAATGCGGGCTGAAAATTTCGAGCTTCCACCGTACCATTCGCGCCGTGGCAGCAACCGAGGAAGAAGCCAATCGCCTGGACACCAAACCTGGCTCTCCCCTGCTCGAGCTCACCCAGATTGGCTTTTTGGACAGCGGCGCCGCCTTTGAGTATTCGGTCTCGCGCAACGTTGGCGACCGCTTTGAGTTGCACAACGTAACGTTGGCATAGGTTTTTGTAGTCATCCGGGCGCTCGCTTTGAGCTGTTTTGTGCAGCGCCCGCGCAACACAATGGGGGTATGAACATGTCCGATTTGATTAAGCTGACGCCGATCTTCCACGAGAAGATCTGGGGCGGTCGCCAGCTCGAAACCGTATTTGGCTACGACATTCCCGATGGCCCCATCGGTGAGTGCTGGGCCATCTCGGCCCACCCCAACGGCGACTGCCAGATTGCGGAGGGCCCGTATGCCGGCCACACGCTGTCGTGGCTGTGGGCCGAGCATCGCGAGCTCTTTGGCAACTGCGAGGGCAAGGAGTTCCCGCTGCTCATCAAGATTCTGGACGCCAAGGACGACCTTTCGATCCAGATTCACCCCAACGACGAGTACGCCGCCGAGCACGAGAACGGCAGCCTGGGTAAAACCGAGTGTTGGTACGTGCTGGATTGCGAGCCCGGCGCCACGATCATCGTCGGCCAGCGTGCTAAAGACCGCACAGAGGCCGCACAGATGATCAAGGACGGCCGCTGGGACGACATGCTCAACGTACTGCCGATCCACAAGGGCGACTTTTTCCAGATTGATTCCGGTACCGTTCACGCCATCAAGACCGGTACGCTCATTTTGGAAACGCAGCAGTCGTGCGACGTGACGTATCGCCTGTACGATTACGACCGCCCCGGCACCGACGGCAAACTGCGTCCCCTGCACATTGAGCAGAGCCTCGACTGCATAAACTTTGATGCTCAGGCTCCGACCGACGGCACGGTGACCGCGCCCGAGGTGGACGGTGTGACCGAGCTCGAGTCTTGCCCCTGCTACACCGTCGATCGCGTGCGCGTTAACGGCAGCAAGACCCTCGACCAGCGCTGGCCCTTCATGTGCCTGTCGGTCATCGACGGCGAAGGCACCGTCTGCGGCGACCCCGTCCACAAGGGAAGCCACCTGCTGGCCCCGAGCACCGTCAGCTCCATCGACCTCGAAGGCAAGATGGAACTGATCATCAGCCACCTGTAGGTCGCACCAACAACCCAAACGCAACAAGGGGCTCTCCCGTCCATGTGCGGGAGAGCCCCTTGCCATATCTATTTATCAGCCCACCCGGCTCTCCAGATCAAAAAGCGAACGAGCAGAGCGACGTTCGCAAGCACCGTTACCCAAGGACCTGGGCGGGCGTATAGGGCAACATCGATCGCGAGTTCCGCACGCAAAGGAGAGCACTTAATGTGCTCTCCGTCTTGCGCAGGACTGCCCGAGCAGGCGATGTTGCCCCATACGCCCGCCCAGGTCCGCCGGGATTACGACAGCTTGACGATCGGAGCAAAACCCTTCATCAGCTTTTTGGTCTGGCCGGTCTTTTCGAACTGGACCTCGATCATGTCTCCGGCGACCGAGATCACGGTGCCCGTGCCAAAGGTCTTATGACTCACAGTATCGCCCGCGGCAAAGTCCTGCGATGCGCTGGCGCGATCGACCTTGCGCTCCACCGTCGGGGACACCTTAGATGACGGCTTTTTGGCTCGCGGCGCGCCCGAACCAAAGGTCGAGGCAACACGGCCGGCGTCGGGCGAGACCCCACGATGGCGCTCGGTTCCGTAGCTGCTACCGCCAAAGAAATCGTCAAAGCTCGATCCGCCGCGCGAACCGGAACCGCCGGTCGAGCGCGTATGCGAGCCAAACACCTTGCCGCCGTACATGTCCGAGCCCATACCCGAGCCAAACGTACCGCGACGGTCGCCGCGCTTCTCCCAGCCCGTGCCCTCAAAACCGGCAGAACCGATGCCGCTAAACTCGATGTCCTCAAACGGAATCTCGTTAAGGAAGCGCGAGCGCGGGTTGGCAGAGGTCGAGCCGTAGGTGCGACGCGTGGCCGCATACGTCAGGAACAGGCGCTTGCGGGCACGCGTGATGGCGACGTAGGCCAGGCGACGCTCCTCCTCGAGCTTGCCCGGATCGTCGCTGCCGCCAAAGTCGTGCACATGAGGGAAGATACCCTCCTCCATGCCGGCCACGAACACCACGGGGAACTCCAGGCCCTTGGCAGAGTGAATGGTCATCATGGTGATGGCATGCGTCTCGCCGGCCAGGGAATCCAAGTCGGAGCGCAGGGCCAGCCACTCCATGAGTGCCGGTAGCGCCTTACAGGTGAGCGGACCGTAGGTGCGCTCAATCTCGTCGGCATGCACGGCACCCGCCGGCAGTTCCGTCGGCGCGGCATAGGCGTTACCCGCGATAGCGGCAGCCAGGGCAGCCTGCGGCGAGAGCGCCGGGGCCGCCAGGCTGTCGAGCGGATTGGAACCCGCGGCATCACGCGCGCCAACGAGCGCCTCAAACGAAGACGCGGGCGCAGACGGGCCGGGCTCGGGCGCAGGCGCGCTCACCACAACGGGCTCGGGCTCAGCGTCGGCAGGCACGTCGGCAACACCGGCAGCGCGCAGCTCTTCCAAGCTCTCGAGCGTACCCTCGATATCCTCGTGCGTCTCCTCAAATTCGGCGGCGACGCCCAGAAATTCCTGGATGTTCTCGGCGCGGCTCTCGGACTCCATGGTGCCCTCGGCGCGAAACGCCTGCAGCAGACCCGTCTTATCGACAATCATCTCGACGACGTCCTTGAGCTCGCCGTCCATGCGCCGGCCCTCGCGCACCAGCGCCACAAAGCTCGACAGGCCGTTGCGCACCTTGGCGCTAAACATGCCCGTCTCGGCGCACGCGATCTCGCAGGCTTGGAAGAACGAGCAGCGGTTGTCGCGTGCCAGCTGCTCAATCTTTTGAATCGAAGTGGAGCCGATGCCGCGGCGCGGCGTGTTGATGACGCGCTTGACGCTCATCTCGTCGGCCGGGTTCACGATCATCTTGAGGTAGGCCATGACGTCGCGGATCTCGGCGCGGTCGAAGAATCGCGTGCCGCCCACGATCTTGTAGGGCACGCCCGCGCGCAGAAACATATCTTCGAGGATACGCGACTGGGCGTTGGTGCGATAGAACACAGCGATGTCGTCGTAGCTCGTGCCCTTGGAGTGCAACTTTTCAATCTCACCGGCAATCCAGCGGCCCTCGTCGCGCTCGTCGCTCGCTTGGAAGGCCTGGATCTTCTCGCCATCGCCCTCGGCCGTAAACAGGCGCTTGTCCTTGCGTTGCGAGTTGTGGCGAACAACGGCATTGGCGGCGCTCAGGATGTGACCCGTGGAGCGATAGTTCTGCTCCAGCTTGACGGTCTTGCAGTTTTTAAAGTCCTTCTCAAAGTCCAGGATATTGGTGATGTCGGCGCCACGCCAGCTATAAATGGACTGATCGTCATCGCCCACGACCATGAGGTTTTGGTACTTGGCGGCCAGCAGGTTGGCGATCTCGTACTGGACGTGGTTGGTGTCCTGGTACTCGTCGACGCTAATGTAGCGGAAGCGCTCCTGGTACTTGTCGAGCACCTCGGGACGGGTGCGCAGCAGCTCGAGCGTGCGCACGAGCAGGTCGTCGAAGTCCATCGCGTTGGCGGCGCGCAGGCGGCGCTCCAGCTCCAGGTAGACCTGCGCGGCCTTTTTGTCATTAGGGCTGTCGGCGGATTTGAGCATGTCCTCGGGCCCGATCATGGCGTTTTTAGCCGAGCTAATCTTGCTGCGGATCATGTTGATGGGGAACTGCTTTTGCTCGATACCGAGCGCCTGCATAATATCGCGCACCATGCGCTTGGAATCGTCGTCATCGTAGATGGTGAACTGACCGGTGTAGCCCAGCAGGTCAGCGTCCTCGCGCAGCATGCGCACGCACATAGCATGGAAGGTGCACACCCACATGCCGCGGGTACCGCTGGGGATGAGTGCCGCCAGACGCTCGCGCATCTCGGCCGCGGCCTTGTTGGTAAACGTGATGGCAAGGATCTGCCAGGGCTTAACACCCAGGTCGCCGAGCATATGTGCGATGCGAAAGGTCAAGACGCGGGTCTTGCCCGAGCCGGCGCCGGCAAGCACCAGCAACGGGCCCTCGGTGGTCAGAACTGCCTCGCGCTGAGCGGAATTAAGGCTGTCGATGTCGACGAGCGGCTTGGCGGGCTTGGGTGCCGGCGCGGGAGCGTCGTAGATGTCGAGCGGGACGAGCTCGGGCTCCGGCGCAGCAGGGACGGCATATGCATCGAGCGGCACGGGTTCCGGCGCGGGCGGCACGGATACCGCGGCGTTCTTTTCCCAGGGCAAGGGCTGGGTCATGGGCGACTCCTCATCTAACGGACGGCGCGCCTGCGGGCGGCGCCATAGTTTGAGCCGTACCAGTATACCGAGCCGCGCGGACACCGACGCAAATCACACCACGACTCCGTGCGCCACTGTCAGGCCTGCCCCAGCGGATTTGGTGCAATGGGGTCAGGTTAGTCTGCACCATGTTGCTGCAAAGTAACCTGTCCCCCTTGCACCAATCAGGGAGCCACCGATGTCATGGCAACGGTAGCGAGCGGCGGCCAGAGCGAACAAATTGGCATGAAAGGGGGCGGCATAGACCTTTTGGTCATGCCGCCCCCTTCGAATGACAAGTTGTCTCCCTGGCCGCCGCGCGGCGTCAACCAAGTTACAGGCCGAGCATAGGCTCCAGAACGAAGAAGTATGCGAGCACTACGACGCCCAGGATGATGCGGTAAACACCGAAGCACTTGAAGTCGTGACGGCGGACGAAGCCCATGAGCCACTTGATGGCGATGAGCGAAACCACAAAGGCCACAACGCAGCCCACGCCCAAGATAGCGACCTCGTTGGCGCCAAAGGTACCGCCCTTGATGAAGTACTTGACCAGCTTGAGCGCACTCGCGCCAAACATGACGGGAATGGCCAGGAAGAACGTAAACTTGGACGCCACCGAACGCGTGCAGCCCAAAAGCAGGCCGCCGATGATGGTGGAACCGGAGCGCGACGTGCCCGGAATCAGTGAGAGCACCTGGAAGCATCCGATGCCCAGTGCGGTCTTCCAGCTCAGGTCCTCGAGCGTGGTGATGGAACCAAAGTCCAGATCCTCGTCATCGTCCCCGTCCTCGGCAACATCTGCCGCGGGCGCCGCAAAGTGCGCACCGGCGGGACGTCCACCCGACACCACAGCACGCGAACCAAACGAACCGGCAACGGCCATTTCCTCGCGCTTGCTCGCGCGCCAGTTCTCGATCACGATAAAAAGCACGCCGTACACAATGAGCGCCAGCGCCACGACGGGAGCATTGTAGAAATGCTCCTCCATCCAGTCGTTGAGCGGAAGACCGATCGCCGCCGCAGGAATGCAACCGAGCACAATCTTGCCCCACAGCACCCAGGTGTCGCGACGGCCCTCCTTGCCCTTGCTGGGCGAGAACGGATTGAGCTCATGGAAGAACAGCACACAGACGGCCAGAATGGCACCGAGCTGAATCACGACCAGGAACATATTCCAGAACGTCTCGCTCACGTTCATCTTGACGAACTCGTCCACCAAGATCATGTGACCGGTCGACGAAACAGGCAGCCATTCGGTGATGCCCTCGACCAGGCCCATGAAGGCAGATTTTAGAAGCTCGATAATATCCAAAGGGACCCCCTCGTTAGACACCCGCCGATATTGTTCTGCGGACGGTGCGGGCGATGTCCCATTATCAACCGTTGGCGGCGCGCCTGCGCCTACCCTTACCAAAAAACTCGCCCGTTCACAGAATTGCGAGCGGTCAAACCCAAATCCTTGGGTATAACTGCAACAAGATAAAGTGTCCGGCGGCCGACGCGCCCGCGCCCGCCCGATGCACGAGCCCCGCGCCCGTGCGATAGACCAAGGAGGAAACCATGAACGAGGGCTACACCAAGGTATTTGTTTCACTCGACGGTACTGAGCAGCAGGATTTTGTGCTCGCACGCGCCATCAAGGTCGCCGCGAACAACGGCGCCAAGCTGATTATCGGCCACGTTATCGATTCCACGGCGCTCGAGAGCGCCGGTTCCTATCCGGTCGATCTGGTCAACGGCCTAGAGGAGGCATTTAAGAACTCCATCGCCAAGCAGCTCGAAGAGGCCAAGGCCAATCCCGACATTCCCGAGGTCGAGGTCATGATTCGCGCCGGCCGCATTCGCGAGACGCTCAAGGACGAGATGCTCGACGTGGTCAAGCCCGATCTGGTGCTCTGCGGCGCCCGCGGCCTGTCCTCAATTAAGTACGCGCTACTGGGCTCGATTTCGACGTTCCTGCTGCGCAACACGGACTGCGACATTTTGGTCGTGAAGTAGGTTCCTTCCCGCCGGCGCAAGGCCTGCGGGGTTATCACGCCGACGTCCTCGCCGCTTCGCGGCTGCGGGATGTCGGCTTAGATAACCCCTCCCGGCCTTGCGCCTTCGTCACCGTACTTCAGCGAGTTGGCTGATAAAAAATGGCGTGCCGCCCCGGTTGGGGTGGCACGTTTTGGTTTGGGGCGGCGTTTTTTTGTTATAAGGCGATCCTGCTTAGACGAGCTTGCACTTCTGGAATGATCTTCTCGAACATTACCTCCGCCTCGGAAAAACCCTCTTCTTTGAGACCGCGCGCGGCATCTCTTAGCGCGTCTGGAACCTCATTGCAGGTATCAGCAATCATTCCGGCAACAATTCCCCCGGGCAAACCCGCCCCAATCATTTGGCTCATCACCGACCCGCGCGTTACGTCGTCAATCTTGCGGCTCCCACCAAACGAGACGCCCATCTCACGAACGAGGCTGGGATAAACCGTTGTACACAGCACGTCGTAGAGCGGCGCCAACCTCACCTGCTTCCAACTTTCGTCCCATACGAGCGACCAGTTCTTTAGATGGTTATCGCAGTTACCTACGGCATAGTCGAACAGCTGGTTATAGCCGACAAGGAACCTGTCCTCCATTTGATTCGTCGACGCCCTTCGCACCGCATCGACGATAAGCCCCAGGTAATTGACGCCCGTCGGCTCATATTTAAGCTCACGCGAGATGCCCTTGGCCTGACAAACATCTTCCTGGTGCAAACGGTATGGGATTGGCAATCCGTCAACCGAGCGTCCGGCATCAGGCGTTACTCGGTCAAATCGCCTCACGGCGATAATTGGCTCGGCATCCTCAACTCGGATAAGAAAACACTCTTCGGCCGACAGGTCCATCAGAGAGGCGGCTCTCACGCACATCGCTTCGCACACCGTCTCGCCCGGGAACGTTTTCGACCCCGCCTTGAGAATGTGCGTAGATGGGGCCGCTCCATGAGGCAGGTACCATCCGCCACATGGATCATCGCCCGTATGGTAGAGACCGACCTTCGCCTGAGCACCTGCAAGGGAGATTCGACTCTCTAGCGCTAAATCAAAAGCAACCTCCGCCGGCGCGTATGCCAGCCCGCTTAGCTGTCCCGCACCTATCTCTTCATAGCCCATTTCGAGACTGTCGGCCGAAGGCTCTCGCGTCAAAACCAGAGCGCCGACAGGTTCATCGCGGACTAAATCGAGCACCTTAAAGTAATCTCCGCGTTCCGCTCGCGCCCTTTTCTCAAGGTCCCTGTTGAGCTGCCCCTCCGGAATGATGCCAGAGAAAAAGGAACCCGTTGCGTCCGGACTAAATGTCTCGGCCGACAACGGCAGCGAGGTCGAAATCGGGGCCGCATCACCGCTCTGGAGATATTTGGGGCTATAGGTGAATATCGGAAGCCCCGCGTTTTCCTCCAATATGCCAACCAGCTGGTAAGACCCATTAAACTCACGGTGAACGAACAGCGTGCCATCCATTATTTCCCCCTCACCTTCAGAATAAAATCAATATCCACGATGGAGGCGTAATCGAAAATGACACCAATTTCGACCGTTGTCCGCCCCCGCTCAATATCACCAATCACACGAAGGCTGCGGCCCGTCATAGTCGCGACGTCACGTTGGGTCAAGCCGAGCTCACGCCTCCTGAGCCTAAGGGCCTTCCCTATCTCGGCGGGATCGAAAACCGTGCGCTCCGAGAAAGCGACTTCCGACGGTTTGAGCTTGATGCGCCCATCCAGCTTTTTAATCGTTGTCACCGTTCTCATGACGCCTCCAGCTATATTCCTGTTCGTGAACATAGTATAAACCTGTAGCACTATGTTCATGTACGGGAATATAGCGTTGACTACATTAGCAATGTTCCCGTTCAGGAATATAGCTGCCGAAAAGCCTGATTTCTTCTTAAATGGAAAAATCCTGAACGGCTACGCCATACGGGCTAACTACTCGAAATATTGGAACTTGTTGGTTGAGAAGGCAAACGTGACGACGAAGCCTTCGCTGGGCTCGGACGATGCGGTGACGTCGATGCCCATTTTGGAGCATAGACGCGCCACCAGGTAGAGGCCGATGCCCGTTGCACGCTTGGTGGTGCGACCGTTGTCGCCGGTAAAGCCCTTCTCGAACACGCGGGGCAGGTCGGCCGCGCTCGCGCCGCAGCCGTTGTCCGCGACGGTAAGCTCGATGCGCTCGCTTGCCAGGCCCTCGTCCAACAACGCTCCCGAAAACACGATCTTCGCGCCGTCCTCACGCGCATATTTAATGCTGTTCTGGATGAGCTGGCCCAGAATAAACTCGAGCCACTTCTCGTCGGTAAACACCTCAAAGTCGAGGTTCTCGCACACCGGCGCCACGTGTGCCGCAATGAGCTCGCGCGCGTTGGCTTTAATCGCGCCCGTCACCAAGGTCTTGAGATCCCAGCGGCGAATCAGGTAGTCGCGCTCCACGACTTCCGAGCGCGCGTAGTACAGCGCCTGGTCGATATAGCGCTCCACGCGGGCAAGCTCGCGACCGAGGTCATCTACGCGCGACAGATCGCCTTCGCTGCCGTCCAGGTTTTCAACAATCAGATGGGCCGCCGCCAGGGGCAGCTTGGCCTCGTGGACCCAGCTCTCGATATAGTCACGATAATCATCGGTCTGACGGCGGCCTTCGGCAACCTCGTCGCAGGCAGCTTTGCCCACCCGGCGCAAGACCTCGTACTCGAGCTCGCCCTCGGCATAGGTCGGACACTGCACCATCTCCTGCACCCATGCGGGACTCTCGAGCTCCTCTGCCGCGCGCTCCAACTGACGCAGAAAACGGCGACGGCGAGCGTACTCGATCACGATGCCGAGCATACCAAAGATAAAGGACACGCCGACCGCCACGACCACGATAGAAACGGGTGCGCCGGCGACCGTCAGCACAAAGCAGCTCAGCAGCACGCCGCAGGTCCACACGGCGACGGGAAGCAGCGCATCTTTAAAGAACTTGCCAAACGACATAGCCGGCCCCTAGACCGAATAGCCTTGGCCGCGGTGCGTCGTCAAATACCCCTTGATCCCGATTTTTTCGAGCGTGGTGCGCAGGCGGTTGATGTTAACGGTAAGCGTGTTGTCGTCTACGAAGGCGTCGGAGTCCCACAAGTCCTGCATGATGGCCGAGCGCGAAACGATCTTGCCCGCACGGCCCAGAAGCAGCGAGAGGATACGCAGCTCGTTTTTGGTGAGCTCGGTACTAGTGCCGGTTTGCGTATTGGTGACCATGGAGCGGGCGAGGTCAAGCTCCAGTCCCTTGTGGACGAGCGTGCTGCGCTCGCCTGCCGCCGAGGTGCGACGCAGCAAGGCATTGATACGCGCCACGAGCACACGGGCGCTGTAGGGCTTGGGAACAAAGTCATCCGCGCCGAGCGTCATGGCCATGACCTCGTCGATCTCGGTCGTGCGCGACGTGAGGACGATGATGGGGACCTCGGATTCGCAGCGAACCTCGTGGCAGATGTGCTGGCCATCTTTGACAGGAAGCGTGAGGTCGAGCAGCACCAGGTCGGGCGCGGCGGCGAGAATATCGCGCGAGACATGCTCAAACGATTCGCAGGCCTCAACCTCAAAACCGGCGCGGGCAAGGATATCGGCAAGCTCGCGGCGAATGGGACCGTCGTCCTCAACGACATAGATCAGCGCCATGTGTCCTCCCATTTCACGTAACTTGCACCTTTCACACCATTATGCCCACGGCGTCGCAGAGATACGACCCCGTGGGCACCTAATGTGACAAAAGTGTTCGGCAGTCTTAAGAGAAAATAGGGGCCGACCGGTCCTAAACCGATCGGCCCCATCACTTCGACCTCGATCCTCTACTCGAGCGTACGCATGTACGCAGAGATGGCATCCAGGCCCTTCTGCAGGTCATCGGTGTTATCGGAGTATGCATAGCCGATGCGCATGCTCTTGGGCTCCTCGAAGCAATCGCCCGGGGTGACGAGCGCGCCGGACTTCTTAATCATGTCGATGCAGAACGTCCTGGAGTCGATGTCGTAGTCGTAATACACGAGCGCGGTGGTACCCGCCTCGGGCTTGACGAACGACAGGTGCGGCTCGCTCTCGACCCACTTCTCCAGAACAGCAAGGTTCTGACGGACGATGCGACGGCCGCGCTCAAGGATCACGGAAGCGTTGCCCAGAATCAGCTCCGCCACCGACTCGCTGAATATGCCGGCGGAAATCAAGTTGTAGTCACGATGCGAAAGCAGCGCGCGACGGAGCTCCGGGCTCTTGGTGACCGCCCAGCCCAGACGCAGGCCGGCGAACGACCAGACCTTGGACATGGATGCGGTGACGACGGCCTTGTCGTACAGGTCGATCACGGACTCGGAGTACTCATCCGTCTGAGTAAGCAGACGGTAGACTTCGTCGCAGAGCAGCCACGCGTCGTGTTTGCGCGCGACCTCGACAATCGCCTTGAGCGTATCGGTGTCGAGCAGGGCGCCCGTGGGGTTGTCCGGGTTATTAATGCAGATGAGCTTGGTATCGTCGGTCACCAGGGCATCGAGCGCGTCGACATCGACGTGGTAGCCGTTCTTGCGATCGAGCTGAAGGATATCGACCTTCGCACCGCACATCTCGGGAATCGAGTAAAGCTGCTGGTAGGTGGGCTTGACGGAGACTACGTGATCGCCCGGTTCGACGAGCGTAGAAATAACCAGGGAGTTGGCACCGGTCGCGCCATGCGTGGGCACGATATGCCCGGGCTCGACCGTCTTATAGAGACGCGCGACCCCCTCGAGGAAGCCGGGCTGCCCCTCGATGTCTCCGTAAGTGAATCGGCGCGAGCACAGGCTATCGAGCCACGCCTTCTTGTCGGTGTTCGTAAGCTCGAATAGCTGGTCGAGCGTGAGGGAGTAGACGCACGTCTCCGCAACGTTGTAGGTGCACTTGGTCTCCCACTCGTTCATCCACTGCTCGACGGCGAAATCCTTGATCTGCATTGTCGTTTCCTTTCCTTGACTTTCTTACAGTTCCACCACGGTGCCCAGTCCCGCCTCGACGGCGCGGTCGTAGGCGATTTTCGATGCCGAAAGGTCCTGAACGGCGATGCCCGACGTATCGAACACCGTCACCTGCTCGTCATCCGAACGCCCCGTAGCCGTGCCGACGATGACTTCGCCGAGCTCCGCTTTGATGTCCTCGGGCGTGATGGCACCCTCGGCAACCGGAATCTCCAGCTCACCGGACGCGACCGATTGCTCGCGGTCGTCGACGTAAACAGCGGCACGGGCGACAAGCGCCGAGGCGAGCTCCTGCTTGCCGGGCATGTCGGCACCGACGCAGGAGATATGCGTACCGGGGCGCACCCATGCATCGGGGATGATGGGCTTGGTCGCCGGCGTGATCGTCACGATGATGTCGGCCTCTGCCGCGGCGCCTTGACCGTCGGCCGTCGCCTCGATGGAATAGGTGGATGCCTCGCGAGCATGCTCGCAGGCGCCCAAGATATGGGCGACCTCGTCTCGCATGCGCTCGACGCGGGCCTCGGGCGCGGCATCGGAAACCGGCTCCCACACCTTGACCTCGTCCACTTTGGGACAGGCGGCGAGCACGCCCGCCACCATATAGGTGCTCATATGGCCGGCACCCGCAACAAGCAGTTTGGACGCATCCGCCCGAGCCAGCCACTTGGCACCGAGCGCAGCGGCGGCACCGGTGCGAAGTCCAGTGACGGCGGAGGCATTGAGCAGCGCCAACGGCTCGCCCGTCGCGTTGTCGCACAGCAGCGTGGTGCCAAAGATCTCGGGCAGCCCCTTTTTGGGATTCTGAGAGAACCAAGCAGTGAGCTTGAGACCGAAGAGGCCGCTTCCCGCCAACTCGCCCGAGCGGATATCCATATCGGCCACGCCGGGCTCGAACTGCTCATATACCATCGGCCACGCAACACCCTTGCCCGTTGCCTTCTGGCGATACGCCTCCTCCACGGCAGCGATTGCATCCTCAATCGTCAGCACCTTGGAAACTTCCTCGGCCGATAGCACCACCATCTGCCCCATCATCGCTCCTCTCAGCGAAAGCTTTACGTTGCTTCACTGTACGGTTTAGTAACGATGCCGCCAAGGATCATTTCTTGTTGGAATCTACAACGATTCTTAATCTGATTTTTCGTTCTATCAGCAGATATTTGAACTATTTCTCGCATCGATGGCATACGGATGTGCGATTATCCTATTTATACCTGTACTAATTGTAGTGATTTACAATGTGATGCTGATGCTATACACCATCTCGGACTTCTCACGGGAATATGAGGGGTCGGTCCGTCTAATCGCCGGCAGCGATGGCGTCTCACGCGCCGTCTCCGGCGTCGGGATTCTCGATTATGAACTCATGCCCGGCCTCAAGAACAAGTATCAGCGCGTCAACTTCAGCCCAGACGAGATCGTCCTCAGCACCTTCCTCTATGCGAAGGACGACCCATACCTCATCACTGAAGCCGTGAAATACCTCGTCGCCAAGGGGACGAGCGGTCTCATCATCAAAAACGTCCTGCACATCCCGATTCCCGACCAAGCCATCCGCTACGCCAACGCGCGGCACTACCCGGTCTTTCTCACAACCGACGACTCACTGTTCTTTGACAGCGTCATCTATGAGGTCAAACGGCATATCGAGCAGCTCGCGTCCATCGACTTCGCACAGCGCGAGATCGATGCCCTGAGGACAGACGTATCGCCCGAGTCCGTCTGCCGACGCATCCGAGGCCTCAACCCGTCATTTCTGGACGAAGCGGTCGCCCTGTTCGCATCGTTTGCAGAGCCCCTCGACCCGCGTACGTTTTTGCAAATCGAACGTCTCTGTGCAAAATCGACCCTCGCCGGATGCCACAACATGCTGGCACCCTATGACGGAGGTTTGCTATTCGTAGCGACAAGCGACTCGGAGCAGACGCTCGATGTGGAGCGAATCGTGCAGGCGCTCATGGAGCTCATCGAGGCTAGCGGTATCGATGGCGGAGCGGAAGGGCTCGGCATCAGCGATATTCTGTTTGGAGACGAGGCGGTGGCGCAGGCGATCTCGCAGGCGATTTACGCGCAGCGCCTATCTTGTCAACGAGCCGAGGGTCCCGTGCGCTATACGCAGCTCGGCATCCTGAGAACCGTGATGCCTTTTGCGGAAACCCCGGAGATGCGATCGTTCTCGGAGGCGATTCTCTCGCCGATACGCGAGCACGACAGCGAGCATGGCAGCGAACTGGAATCCACACTCGCCGCATTCATCGAGAACGACCGACGTATCGAGCAGACCGCCAAGCAGACTGGCCAGCACCCGAACACAATTCGATATCGCCTCGATAAGGTGACAGCCCTCACCGGACTGAGCTACAAATGCGCCCCGGAGATGGAGCAGCTGTCGCTCGCCTACGCCATCGAACGCGCTCGCTCGCTTCAGTAAGCCCACCCCGCCTTGAGGTTAGGAGCGGCGGGCACGGAGCTTTTCGTAACCTTCGGCGAAGAAGGCGACCGTGGCGGCGTCGGACTCGGCGGCGTCCGTCTCGGTTGCGGGAACCACACCGTACTCGTCACTCACCAGGAACAGCGCGCCCTTGAGCTGTGCGGGAATGTCCACACGCGTGACCGGGATGCCCTTGGTCTGGGCCAGCTGCTCGATGAGCGTCGCCGTGCCGCACAGGCACTCGTCTGCCGGCGCCACAAAGGCAAGCTCACCGTCGTTGACGGCAGCGAGCAGCTCGGGCGCCACGCCGGTCTCGTCGGCCTCGGAGCGAGCCTCGGCAGAACGGGCACGCAGCGCCTTGGCCGACGTGTCGGCCAGCGGCTCGTACTCCCCCACCGTCATGGCGGCGTTGCCGTTAATGTCGATCACCAGCATGAGCACACCGTCGCGGGCGGTGTAGTCGCCCTCGGCAAGTGACCACTCAACGTGCTGTTTGGCCCAGCTGAGCATGTTATGGGTAAGTGGCTCGCCCTGCACCAGGCGCTCGGATAGCGCACGGATGTGACGGTTGAGCATGGGCACCTTTTTGTTGGACATGCGCCAACGGCAGATGAGCGCGGGCTTGTCGAGCGTGAACTTCTCGACCGCCTCCTGATTGGCGCAAAAGTCCTCGTACGCACGCTGATCCTCGGCATTGCCAAACAGCTCGGCATCATCAATCTGGGGCATGGTTGTACCTTTCGTGTTAGTCATTCCGTCCTCTTATACCAAAAAGACGGCACTCCAAACGGAGCAGCCGTCTTTTGCAGAGATTATTTTAGAAGCGAGGCCAGTCCAAGGGACGAGATCGCATCCCATCCTCCCCAGTCAACCTAACAGGTCGGCGAGGGTTGCCCAGGTGCCGTAGATTGCCGTGAAAGAGGAGCGACGCGTACTTGGGTACGCGAGCGACGAATGAACGGCAAGGTGCGGTGGCTGGGCAAGCCGCAGCGCCGCTTCCCTACTTAGTGGCGGAAGTGGCGAGCGCCCGTAAAGACCATAGCAATACCATGCTCGTTGCAGGCCTGGATGCTCTCGTCGTCGCGCTTGGAGCCGCCAGGCTGAATGATGCAGGTCACACCATGCTCGGCAAGCACGTCGACGTTGTCGCGGAACGGGAAGAATGCGTCGCTTGCGCAGGCAAAGCCGCCCTTCTCCACGCCCTCGCGCTCGCAGAAGTCCTCGGCGCGCTCGCAGGCAAGTAGCGCAGAGTCAACGCGGTTAGGCTGACCCGGGCCCATGCCAATGCCGGCCTTACCCTTGGAGACCAGGATGGCGTTGGACTTAACGCCCTTGCAGACCTTCCAGGCAAACTCGAGCTCGGCCATCTCGGCGTCGGTGGGCTTGCGGTCGGTGGGGAACGTAAAGGTCGCGGGATCCTCAGTCACGTGGTCGACTTCCTGTACCAGCATGCCGCCGTCGACGGAGCGCAGCTCCACCTGGGCGCCGTGGTCCACGCCGCCGGTAGCCAGCACGCGCAGGTTGGGGCGCTTAGCCATGCGCTCGAGCGCCTCGGCAGTGTAGCTCGGGGCGATGATAACCTCGACGAACTGCTTGTTCTGATCGGCAAAGTGCTCGACCAGCTCATAGGGAACCTCGCGGTTGCAGGCGATGATGCCGCCAAAGGCGCTCTTGGGATCGCAGGCGAAGGCGCGGTCGTAGGCAGCCGTGATGTCCTCGGCAACGGCGGAACCGCAGGGGTTCTGGTGCTTGAGGATTACGCAGGCCGGCTCGTCGAACTCGCGGACCAGGTTCCAAGCGGCGTCGGCATCCAGATAGTTGTTGTAGCTGAGCGGCTTGCCCTGGATCTGCTCAGAGCCAACGAGCGGGAACTGCGAGCTCGCGGTGTTCTCGCAGCCCTCGGCAAAGCGGTAGACCGTGGCCTTCTGCTGAGGATTCTCGCCATAGCGCAGGTCGTCGACCTTCTCCAGCGAAATCTCGAGCTTGGCAGAGGTGTCCGCCACGTCGCTTGCCTGGGCAGCAAGCCAACGGGAGATAGCCGTGTCGTAGGCGGCGGTGGTCTGGTAGACCTTCACCTGCAGGCGACGACGGGTGGAAAGCGTGGTGCAGCCACCGGTCTCGTGCATCTCGGCCAGGACGGCATTATAGTCGGCAGGGTCGGAAATGACGGTAACGCTCGTGGCGTTCTTGGCGGCAGAGCGCAGCATGGAGGGACCACCGATGTCGATGTGCTCGATGGCGTCCGCGAAGGTGACCTCGGGGTTGGCGACGGTCTTCTCGAACTCGTACAGGTTGACGACGACTAGGTCGATCAGCTTAATGCCGTGCTGAGCCGCCTCCTGCATGTGCTGCTCGGAATCGCGGCGGGCCAGCAGCGCGCCGTGAACCTTGGGGTGCAGGGTCTTAACGCGGCCGTCCATCATCTCGGGATAGCCCGTGAACTCCTCGACGGGGGTTACGGGAACGCCCGCGTCCTCGATGGCACGAGCCGTGCCGCCCGTAGAGATGATCTCGACGCCAAAGTCATCGACCAGCGTCCGTGCGAAATCGACGACACCCGTTTTATCGGTAACCGAGATCAACGCGCGTGCGATCTTCACATCAGATCCCATGCAGTCCTCCTGTCTGGTACGCCGCCGTGCTCTGTGAGTCGGTGATACGTCGATCTGCAGCGCTCGCGCAGCGGCAATGAAAATACTGATTCAATGTAGCGCATCGAGCGCATCGATGCACCCCGCAACGGGCGCATGTGCAGAAAAAGTTTGCACGCGGAGGGGATGGGCACAGCACCGGGCACGGTGAGTTCATGGAACACAGGGGCACCATAATTTGATGCCAATGGCGTGGTAGAACTGTGCTCGATATGCATCCGCAAAAGAAAGAGGCACTATGGTCTCGCGGGTTCTCTACCGACCGTTTGATACCGAAGACTTCGACGCCATCGCGCTGATTCTGCAGCAGCTTTGGCATAACAATTCGGATAACGATGAGTACAACCGCCTTGAAGCCGCATGCGACCTCGCCTATTGCCTTTCGTCATCGACGTTTTCGCAGGTAGCGGTGATTGACGGCGAGGCACGCGGCATTGCACTTGCACGCGCAGGACAGAACTCCGGCGTCACTATCAACGAGCATTGGATGGACACCGAACGCGCGCTGCTATCGCAGATGCGTGAGCTGGAGCCTGATGCCTGCGCCGAGTATCTCTCGTTTGTGCGCGCAACCATCCGAACCAACAACCGCCTGCTCGAGAGCAGCCCGTTGCCGCACGACAACGAGGTCACGCTGCTTGCCGTGGATCGCGATGTCCATGGCCTGGGCGTTGGCACGGTTCTGCTCGATGCCGCGGTCTCGCACCTGTCCTCGCTTGGAGCGACGAGGGCGTACCTGTACACCGACTCCAACTGCTCGTGGAAGTTCTACGAGCTGCACGGCTTTAAGCGCACGTCTACGCACCGCGCCAACCGCGAGGAACGCCGCCACAATATGCCGCGCGAAAGCTTTCTCTACGAACTCGACCTAACAGCCTAAATCTGGCAGTTAGGGACGCTCCTTTTATGCCGGCACCCCGGGACACTCCTTGGCAGCAACCACACCTAGTCATTGGGGACGTTCTTAAATGACTAGTCGCTGGGGACAGTCTTGATCAAAACGGCCGCCGAAGCCCTCGTTGGCATCGCCCTATAGGGGGTCTGCAAATAGCTGTGGTCAAAAAACATCAAAAATGAGTACTGTTACCTTTTTAGTAGCAGCGCAATTCGGCTTTTTCGGGTCTCTTAGGCGTCTCGGCACGTCGGATGAACTAACGTATCTCCCCAAATGTACAATAAAATGGACTCCTAACGAGAAATAATATCGTTAGGAGTCCATTATTTAGTACCTGTCTCTTATACACATCTCCGAGCCCACGAGAC
>URFE01000009.1:0-29298 GCA_900546965.1 uncultured Collinsella sp. | reverse complement strand
GGCCCGTGGGTTATACCCTAAGAGCAAACCACCCTTTTTAAGGGTGGTTCTGATTGCATTGCTACCCGAAAAAGAACTCCTTGACGAACTCCCTTGAGCATCGGACGGCACTATCGAGCGTGAGCGTTTTCGTAGGCCTCTTTGATTCCTTCTGGCAAGCCGTCGGGAATCAGTGCCTTCAGCTCAGCCTCGCTGTTGCCCTGATTCAGCTGCCCGTAGTACCAGCATTTGAACTTCAACATGTCCAGCGCGCGGTTCATGCTCTCGATCTCCGACTCCATATGGGCCTTACGCTCCTCGAACATGGCCTTGCGCTGGGGGTAAGTGGACGGGCCCTCCGCACACCATTCCATGAACAGACGGATGTCCTTGATCTCCATCCCCGCTTTCTTCAGACATTCGATGACCCGAAGCGCCTCGAGTTCCGTATCGCCAAATTGGCGAATGCCGGACGTCCGCTCCAACCCCGGGAACAATCCCTGCTTGTCGTAATACCGCAGCGTGGATGCGGGCAAGCCGAACATCTCCGCCACCTGTCCGATCGTGTACATGGCCCCTCCGGATAAATCTCGAATTCATTCCTTGACCTAAAGTCAGGTTTAGGTATTACCTTCATTCTCGTCAATATAAATCGGGAGTTCAAGGGGTATTCCGCAATGAGCAAAACGGTTTTGATGGTCTCTTCAAGTCCTCGAAAGAGCGGGAATTCCGAGACGTTGGCGGCGGCTTTCGCCAACGGCGCGCGGGAGGCGGGGCGCTTGGCCGCGCGTAAGCAGATTCGTGTTTAGAACCATCGATAGGAGGAAATCGATCATGGCAATTAAGCAGACGGCGGGCAGAGATGCCCTGGGGGACTTTGCCCCCAAATTCGCACAGCTCAACGACGACGTGCTGTTCGGCGAGGTGTGGAGCCGGGAGGGCGAGCTCTCCCTTCGAGACCGCAGCGTGGTGACGGTGGTTGCCTTGATGGCACAGGGGCTGACGGACTCTTCGTTCCAATATCATCTGATGTCCGCAAAGAACAACGGGGTGACCAGGGCTGAGATAGCGGAAATCCTTACGCATGCGGCGTTTTATGCGGGATGGCCCAAGGCATGGGCGGCCTTTCGCATGGCGAAGGAGGTCTGGGCAGACGAGGGCGACGATGCCGATGAAAAGACCAAGCACCAAAACGAGATGGCGTTTCCCATCGGTGTCCCCAACGACGCATTCGCGAAGTACTTTATCGGTCAAAGTTACCTCGCGCCCCTTTCCACCGAGCAGGTCGGCGTCTACAACGTGACGTTCGAGCCCGGTTGCCGCAACAACTGGCACATCCATCACGCCAAAAGCGGCGGCGGACAGATCCTCGTCTGCGTGGCTGGCCGAGGGTTTTACCAGGAATGGGGTAAACCGGCACAGGAGCTGCGTCCTGGCGACGTGGTCAACATCGCCCCGGGTGTGAAACATTGGCACGGAGCCGCGCCCGAGAGCTGGTTCTCCCATCTCGCGCTGGAGGTTCCGGGCGAGGAGGCCTCCAACGAGTGGTTGGAGCCCGTGGACGACGAGCAATACCTTAAAGCGACTGACAAGGAGGCTTAGGCATGGAGCAGTTGAAATTGACGCAGGAATGGGACAAGGTGTTCCCCAAAAGCGACAAGGTTGAGCACAGCAAGGCGACCTTCCACAACCGATACGGCATCACGCTGGTGGCCGACGTCTACGTGCCAAAGAACGCGGAGGGCAAGCTGCCTGCCATCGCCGTCAGCGGCCCGTTTGGCGCGGTGAAGGAGCAAACGTCCGGCCTTTATGCGCAGAAAATGGCGGAGCTGGGCTTTTTCGCGATTGCCTTCGACCCGTCCTATACCGGCGAGAGCGGCGGTGCGCCCCGCTATGTGGCATCGCCGGACATCAACACCGAGGATTTCTGCGCGGCGGTGGATTTCCTCTCCGTGCAGGAAAGCGTTGACCCGGAGCGCATCGGTATCATCGGCATCTGCGGTTGGGGCGGCATGGCAATCAATGCGGCGGCCATCGACACCCGCATCAAGGCCACCGCGGCTATGACCATGTACGATATGACCCGCGTGACCGCAAACGGCTACTTTGACGCCGAGGATTCCGAGCAGGCGCGCTTCGAAAAGCGTAAAGCGCTGAACGCGCAGCGCACCGAGGACTATAAAAATGACAGCTACGCGCTGGCGGGCGGCGTGGTCGATCCGCTGCCCGATGACGCGCCGCAGTTTGTGGCGGACTATTACGCCTACTACAAGACTCCGCGAGGTTACCATCCCCGCAGCCTGGGCTCCAATGGCGGTTGGAATGTGACATCTTCGCTGTCGTTTTTGAATATGCCGATCTTGCAGTACGCCGGCGAGATCCGCTCTGCCGTGCTGCTGGTGCATGGCGAGAAGGCGCACTCCCGCTATTTCAGCGAAACCGCGTACAACAAGCTGACTGGGGACAACAAGGAATTGCTCATTATCCCTGGTGCCAGCCACACCGACCTTTACGATCAGATGGACATCATTCCGTTTGAAAAGCTGAAAGCGTTCTTTGAGGAATATCTGAAATAAGGCATACCTTGCTTTTTACTTATTAACGGTCATGCATTTAGCAAGGACGGTTTGCGGCAAGACGCCTCGCCGCGCTACTAGTCGTCGGCCCGCGCCGCCGAGAGCAAGGCACCCAAGTCTGCCTGGATCGCCTCTGCCTTGCTTCCAAGCTGCAGCGGAGCCGAATCGCCCGAGATGTTTACGCTTAACAGATGCGCATCCGGCAGCTTTGCGGTCATGCTCCAGAACGGGAGCGTGATGATGCCGGGGGTCATCTCGCCCACGCCGAGCTCCAGCAACAGCACGCGGCAATCGCTGCGCTCGCGCACGAAGCGCTCATATCGTTCGATACTCTCGCGCCATGCCGCGCCCTGCAGAAATGTGTCATCGCGCACCCACGGCACGAGCTGCCAGCCGCAATGCGGGCAGCGGGGAATGTCCTCGCTGCGTACCTCGAACCCCGTCATGCCCGCGAGCATACGCTCGACGTAGGGACTCGCGTCGAAGAGCTCGTCGCAGCATGGCTGCTTGCACTGAAGGTGCGCGAAGCTTCCCTGATAGTTGTAGGTCCTCTCGGCGGGAAATGTCTTTTCGACCTGGGTGTCCACGTTGGTGCTCAGGATGAAGTAGTCCTTATGGCTGATGAGTGATCGCAGGTCGAGATAGGGCTGCGATGCCGGCTCGCGCAGCATGAAATCGATGTATCGCGCGTAGTAGGCCCATTGCTGCTCGAGGCTGGGGTAGAGGTGGTAGAAGCCGTCGAAAAGGCTTTTGAAGCCAAAGGCTTGCTGCCAGTCCGCCATTCCGGCACGCGTCATGCCCGCGCGGTTGTAATGGTTGAACTCGGCGGCGCTCGACATGCCCGATCCGATGCCGACGATGATGGCATCGGAATCGTCGATAAGGCCTCGAAGCCTCATCGCTTCTCTTTCTAGAGGCGGCATCGGGCGATCTCCTCGAAAGCCGGGGCCATATCGCCGTCAACGAGAATCGTCTCGCACAAAGCGTCGGGCGCCAGGGCCTGGCTGTAGTTGAATACGATGTAGGTGGCGTGCTCGCAGGCGTTCGCAATCTGGGCGAGCATGCGCTTTATGACGCCGTTGCGCACCCCCACGCCAAGTTCGAGGATGGCGACCCTGCCGTTGCGATGGGCTTGCACAAGACACTCGAGCTCCTCGAGCTGGGCCGTGGCGAGGGCATCTGGATGGGCGAGACGCCGCTCGTCAATCGACGTGCGCGTACTCCCCTCCGTCTCGAGCACGCGGTTCTCGTTGAACCCTGCACGTGCGAAGTGTCCGTCGATATTGCACGTGATCACGAAGGTGTCAGCGTGCTCCGTAAGATGCCGCAGCCCGTTCATGAGCGGGCTGGACTCATATTCGACGTACTCCTTTTGATGGAACCGTTCGCTCCATCGGCGTCGTACGTTTGCATCTGGAGAGGCGAGCCCCTGCAGTATGCAGCCGATGCCGTCGGCTTGGGCGAGGTCCCCGTACGCCTCTCGGAAATGGGCGTCGGCGCAGAAGAGATTGAGCCCCTCCGCCATGTCGAGCCCGTTGCTGGCGCCGATGATGACAAGATCCGCCTCGGACAGCGCCTGGCCGATACGAACCGCTTTTACCGTTTCCATGTGCTACCTCCCCAGCGTCTTGCGAACGTCGGCGAGCACGTCGGCGATATCGGCACGAACGGCGAGCCCCCGATCCTCGATTGCACGGGGGAGAAACTGCGTCCTGTTGTTCACGGCGATGTAGCCAGCCTGCGGCAACTGCGCTGTGAGGGCCCAGAACGGCTCCTGAATAAACGCGGGCGTCATGCGGCCCACGCCCAGCTCGAGGAAAAGGATCCTCTGCCGCGCGTGCGCGTCGAGCCAGTCGGACACCTTGCGGTACTGCTCCTCGTAGAGCTCGCCCTGCAGGAAGTTGCCGTAGCCGCGAACCCAAGGGAACGCCTCTGCCCCGCAGTGCGGGCAGCGTGGCACGAGTCCTGTCGGAACCTCCAGGCCGTCTCCCATGGCCTCTACCATACGAGAGACCGGCTCGATGGCGTCCCATACCTCGTCGGTACAGCAACGGGAGCACTGGAAGAAGCGGTGGTCGCCTTGGATCTCCGCCACCTTCTCCCAAGGGTAGATTTTCATGAACTGCGTGTCTTGGTTGGTGGTGAGAACGAAGAAGTCTTTCTCGGTAAGAATGGCGTCGAGATTTTTGTAGGGCTCGCGCAGCGGGGCGTTGAGCGTGGTGTCGAGGAAGGTGGCAAGGTAGCCCCAGCGCGACTCGGCGGTGGGCCAGCGGTAGGACGACCCTTCAAAAGCGCCCCTAAAACCGTAACGCTCGGCGAATTTGCCGAAATGCCTGCGATAGGTCGCGTTGTCCTCGTAGTAGAAGTCGCCGCCGCCCGCCGCGGAGAGCCCGGAGGCCCCGCCTACAAGCACGCAATCGGCTTCATCGATCATGCGGGCAAACGTTTCGATTTGCTGGTCGTAGGGCTCGGGCTCGCGGGCACTCAGCTCATAGGGCGTGCCGCCGGTGCGGTAGGCGGCCTGATGGGAAAACGATTGGTTGGTGAGTTCGATTACAAGCCGCTCGTATAGAGTCACTTGATACTCTCTTTCAACTACAATGAACAGGTGTCTATAAAAGTATCAGTGTTGATTTGTGCCAGAGCAATGAACAGTTTCGAGCTGCTGTCGATAAACGAGCGGCTTCTGGATATTGTTGAGCGCTGCAATTGGAGGGGCCATGGAATCGGGGAAGATCGATCGTCGCCGACGCTATACGCTCTCGGTCATACGGGAGGCGTTCTTTGCGCTGCTGGCCGAGGTGGGCTTCGCGAAGATGACGGTGGCGGATATCTGCCGCTGCGCCGATATCAACCGTGGCACGTTCTATTTGCACTACGAGGACAAGTTCGCATTGCTCGACGCGCTTATCGACGAGGCCCTGGCGGCGGCGCCCCCACTCGAGGGAACGGAGGCGGGAGCCCTCTGCCAGCGCCCGCCGGCAAACGATGACTATTATCTGCTCTACTCGGATGACGATGCGTACGCCCGGGTGGCGCAGCGCGTCGTCGAGCGCGGCGCTGAGCAGATGGTTCCCTCGATCATGGAGGAGACCGGGCTTTCGCGCGAGGACGCTTATCTGCTCTTCGTCCACAACGTCCAGGGAAATCTCGCGGTCAACCGTCTGCTCGGTTGGAGGCGAGGGCCCGAGTTCGCCCACGCCCAGGAGCTGCTCAGCGCTTATTCCGAAGGGGGCATGCGGGCGGTATCGGCCCCTTGCACACCGATCGCGAATTAGAACATGATAGCGTCGTCGGCCGTGAAGGCATCAAGGGATCCCTGCTTGACCTGGATGCAGACGTATGTGATGCCCGAGTCGGATGCGGCGCGGAACTGACGGTGTGCGGCGGGGGAAATGCGCAGCCAGTCGCCTGCCGCAAGCTCGATATCCTCACCGTCGATCGTGACCGAGCCTGCGCCCTCGAGCACACCGTAGACCTCCTCGTTTTCCTTGTGTGCATGGACGAACGGAACGCCAGCGCCGGCGGGAAGACTGTTGATACTCACCTCTGCCCCGGTAAGCCCGAGCGCCTCGTGCAGCTCAACGCGGCTCTCATTGGCGATGTGGGTCTTTGCATAATTAGCCACAATGGTTCCTCTCTTGGGGTTGATTTACCTTGCAGGCATCTCCTGCGTGAGATATATTCAACGCGAAAGCGAACGCAAATACGAGTACGCACATATTTGTAACTGCGTACTTTTTTGTGAAACCGGTATGGTCAAGGAGGTCGGGTCTCCCGTGATGGCGAAAGAGGAGCTTCCGGAGTGTCCGGTCGCAACGGCGGTAGCGCTCATTGGCGGCAAGTGGAAGCTGCTCATTATCCGTAACTTGCGCGTACGCTCCTGGCGTTTCAACGAGTTGCGCCGCGACCTTGAGGGAATCTCTCAGAAGGTGCTTACCGACAGCCTGCGGCAGATGGAGGATGATGGGCTGGTCTTTCGCCACGACTATGGCGAGAATCCTCCCCGTGTTGAGTATGGCCTTACCGAGCTCGGCCGCCAGATGATGCCCATCATGGACTCGCTCGCAGACTTCGGCGCCTATTACAAGACGGTCGTTTCGTAGCGGACACGCTGCTTAGGGGGGGCGGAGAGCCGCTACGAGTACGATAGCGATTCTCCTGCGGCTGCCGTCGATTCCGTAGTTATAGAGCGGAAGGAGACTGCAATGGGGTCGTCCGCCCCACAAGAAGGCCCTCCCTTCTCGGTATGGCGCCGACATGCGCACGCTGGCTCAAACTGCTCGATGCGCGAAGTGTTGTTATGGCTTCACTCAGCCTGCGGACGCCCAATCATCCGCGCACCACATTCTGCCCATGTGCATGGGCGGCTGCCCCCACCGCCATATGGTCTCCGGCGTGCGCCGTTGCCCCTGGTTCAAAGACGATCCCGATGCCTACGTCCTCGCCAAAACTCGCGCCGCCCGCAAGAGCCGCCAATAAAACCTCCGGCCCTGCTTGGCCCTGGGAATAAAAGTCAAACTTGCCCGATCCATGCCTCGTGCAAGGGCCGTTCTACTTCCCAAACCTGATCTGCCTGTCGCACAGCTCGAGGGCGACAAGGGAAGCCTGGGCCACCTCCTTGATATCCTCTGCGAACTACTGGAGTGCGGCACAGTCGGATGACTGGACCGTTTTCGTTGGAGCTTGGTTGTTTGCCTGTGTGAATGGCGTATTTGTTTTAGCTAGCGGTTGCGACGCCTTGTTGCGGAAATACCAACTGCTGCAACTGCGCCACTGGCAACACTCAGGGCGACAGCCATCGCACCGTTGTCGCCCGTCGCGGGTAGGGTGGTCCCGGCTGGTTTAACCGCCGCTACTGCCTTAGTGGAAACGGGATTTGCCGCGGGCTTTTCTGCCTTGGGCTGCGGTGTGGGCTCGGGCTTGGTTTCCGGTTCGGGTTTGACCTCTGGGCTCGGTTTAACACTTGGATCGGGTTTGGAACCGCTCGTATCGGTTGCAATCAAGTGCACGTCGCTGTCGAAGACGTAGCGGATGTAGTAATCGTGCCGCGTCTCGTGCATAATCCCCTGCCCGCTGTCGAAGTCGCGGTCAACGTGTGTGCCAAGGTGGGTTGAGCTGATGAGGTTCAGCCTGTAAGGGATTTGGTCGTCGGCGTAGCCGCCTGTAAAGACTGCGGTTGCTCTAACGTGATTGTCGATCATGGTCAGGGCAATAGAGACGCTGGCCTCTTTGGGGCTCTCGGTTTTTATAAGGCTTTCGGTATCGGTGTCGATCTTGAAGAGAAGGACGGTGTCGTTAAGCCCGTAGATGAAGTCTTCGGGTTTGTCGGGGAAATCGTATACAAACGCCTCATTCTGGACCAACATGAAGGCAGGAGGGAGCTCCAGGTCATAGTTATGGTCGACAACGGCGGTAGCTGTGAAGCTGCCTTCCGCGTTGGCTTCGTTGCAGGTAATGGGTGCTGCGACATCGGTTTCGGGCATTTCTGTCGCCAGTGCTGCGCAGGGTAGCAAAAGCAGTCCTGCCACAAGAATGCTTACTCCGAAGGCGGCGATTCTGGCGTCTGCATGACGCTTGACGTCGCGGATAGACAGGCCAGTCCGTTTGTTATGGGTCTGCGGTGCAACATGCTGTCCATACATAAGACGCTCCTTGTTCGTAGGCCGGTTTCCGCGGATCTATATTGCGCCTGGCCGATGCGGCTAGGCTCTTTCACGCGAACGCTTATGCGAGCAGGGAGAAAGCTCAAGCTAATTTTCTCACAGTCGATACTTTGCGAGCAACGATTTGCTGTTCAATTCTCGGAGAGAAAATCAAGGTGGCCGAGGAGTTATCAGGCAATGAGATTGTGTCTAGAGAACACGAACGAGAGATGCGATCTACAGACGACTGAATAGCTCTATCCGTTTTGGATACAACGAAATGTATGCCGCGCGCCTGCGGCATGAAGAAGGGAGATTCTTATGAATATCGTTGTATTGAGCGGTAGCCCGCGCAAGGGCGCCAATACCGACACCATGGTCGAGGCGTTTGCTGAGACCGCGCGCGAGGCCGGCCATACGGTCGAGGTCATCCGCGTTGCCGGCAAGAAGATTGCTGGTTGCCTGGGGTGTCAGTACTGCTTTGCCCATGAGGGTGCCTGCGTGCAGAAGGACGACATGGCCGGTGTGCTCGAGACACTGAAAGGCGCCGATATGGTTGTCTTCGCTTCGCCTATCTACTGGTTTGATATCACTGCGCAGGAGAAGGCCGCCATCGACCGCCTGTATGCCTTCGGTGCTACGGGCTTCCCGTTCACCAAGACGGCCCTTTTGCTCGATAGCCATAGCGAGGGCGTCTATGATGCGGCGATCGCTATGTACAAGTCAACCTGCGCGTACTGCAAGTGGGAGGACCAGGGCATTGTCACCGTTAGCGGTATGACCGAGCGCGACAGCATGGCATCGTCGCCCAAGTTGGAAGAGGTGCGAGAGCTCGCTCGCAAGCTCTCTTAAGGCAAGAAGAACGCATGGCAATCGGTGTTGGTGGAAATGCTTGCTGTCCTTACCAAGAGGATTACTGATTGCCATGCGTTGATGTCCTTATGGACAATCTCCGCGTGCTAGGAGACTTTCTCGCTCAGGAACTCCCTGAATGCGGGGATGTCAAAGCCAACGAGACCACGCCCACGTTCCCCGATGACGCCGTCCTCGAGAAGGCGGCGTTTGTATTGGCTTGCGTAGTTGCTGGCGACGCCCATGCGTTTGGCTATCTCCGAGACCCTGCTGGGGCCAGAATCGGGCAGCATCGCGAGTAAAAACTCAATGTCTTTATCGGAAAGCTCTCGATAGGTCGTTTCGAGAATGCGATCACGCAGCTCCATGCGTGCGAGTAGGGAACCCTGCTGGACATCGGATGCACTGATTTGGGGCGAGTTCTCCGAAACATCCCAAGTGCGATATCCGACGAGCTGCATCATGTAGGGGAATCCGTCGACGGCCTTCACAGCATTCTCGAGCGCTTCTGGTGTGATTGAACGTCCTCCGGCCTCAACGGTTTTGCGAAACGCGTTTGCAATTTCAACGTCAGTGATTCGTCCTAACTGATGATATTGGGAACGCCTGAGGAACGAGACGGAATCGTTACGCAGCAACGCCGATACTTTGTAGGGCAGTCCTGCCATGAGTAGGGCAACTTTTTTACCTTCGCGTACAAAGTGCTGGTAAACAGAGGCAAATTGAAGCATTTCTTCGAGATCGACGGTGACTTCATCGATGGTAATGAGAAGTCCGATGTCATGTTTTTCGAGTTGCTTAAAGATGCCATTCATGCGTGTGCGCCAGTTGCCCTGGACCTCTTGAGCATATGTCCAATCGATGCCCACTGGACCAATTTGAACGCCGTTTATGCGCGCATGAGGCTGTGAGAGGTAGCTATCTGCGGCTTCTTTGGTTCGCTCGATAATATCTTCGAGCATGCCTGGCATGGCGGAGACATTTGCTGCGATCCAACCGTGTTCAAGCGCCGTTTCTGAAAGGAGCGAGAGAAGCGCCGTCTTGCCCGTTCCCCTTGCGCCCGTAAAAATAGTCGACAGGTTTGGATCTCCTGGGCCGTTGATAAAACCACGGTTGATGTCACGCAGAATATGCTCGCGACCCGCTAGAAAGGGAGGGATACTTCCGAACGTCGGGGTAAAGGGGTTCTTGCTGTACTCCATGGTGTCTCCTTTGTAAGTTTTGCTAATTTTTGCAAGTTTTGCTAATTTTTGCAAGTTTTGCTAATGACCGACCAAAGGGCATCGAAGCAGTGACGCTGACATTTTTTAACGCAGAAAAATAAGCAGAAATCAATTAATCTGCGTTAAGAAATAGTTGAGAAGAAAAACGACGAGTCCCGGGCGCAATGCCGTTGCGCTCCGGGCCTCGTCGCTTTGCGAAGTATCTAACGGTCTCGTTGCCGTGGTACCTAGTCAAACAGGCTCGGCATGTCGTTTTCCTTCATGAGGGCACCGGCTGAGGGGAGGCTCTGCGCGGTGAACTTCTCGGCCGAGACGCCGGCGCCAAGAATCTCCTCGGTCGTGCCGACGGTGGTGACCGAGCGGCCCTTCTTGGCCGTAAAGGCCTGGACGCCCTGCGTGTTGGTAGTCGTCTTGGTCTTGAGCAACGACGTGTTGAAGTTCATCAAACGATAGTCGCTCGAGACCAGTGCGATGTCGCGATCTTCCTTGAGCACCTGGGCATACAGCAGCTTGCTGCCGCCGTAGATGGCGTTCTTGAGGCGTTTGCGGTTGGTCTTGGTGACGTATCCAGAAAGCGCGACGCGCACCGCGCGGCCGTTCTCAAAGACGAACAACACGTCGGCCTTGTAGTCCTCGGGGTCGATGACCCAGATGACACTCTCGTCGGGTTCCATCTCAAGATCGGTCGGCAGGTACGAGCCCAGCTGGGCCGACTTGGTGTCCTCAAATGCCGCAACCTTGCACTTGTACACCTGGCTCTTGTTGGTAAACACGAGCAGCTCGTGCGTGTTGGAGGACGGGAACTCGATAAAGGGTTTGTCGCCGTCCTTGTACTTGAGCGTGGTCGCCTTTTTGAGTACGCGGTCCGTCATCTTCTTAAGGTAGCCATCGCGCGAGAGCATGATGGTGACCGGGTACTCCTCGACCTCGGGCTCCAAGCTTACTTCGATAACCTCATGGGGCTCGATCCTGCCCGTGCGGCGCGGCATCACATACTTCTTGTTGACCGCGGCCAGCTCGTCGCTGATGACCTTCTTGATGTTCTCCTCGCTGGAGAGGATCTCCTCAAGCTCGGCAATCTCGCCCTCAAGCTTAGCGATGTCCTTGGTGCGGTTGAGGATGTACTCCTCGTTGATGTTGCGGAGCTTGAGCTCGGCAACAAACTCGGCCTGGGTCTCGTCGATGTCGAAGCCGCGCATAAGGTTGGGCACGACCTCGGCCTCGAGCTTGGTGCCACGGATGATGGCGATCGCCTTGTCGATGTCGAGCAGGATCGCCTCGAGGCCGTGCAACAGGTGCAGGCGCTCGGACTTTTTTCCCAGGTCAAAGTTAATGCGGCGACGCGTGGACTCAATACGCCACTTGACCCACTCGTGCAGGATCTGACGCACGCCCATAACGCGAGGGTAACCATCGACCAACACGTTGAAGTTGCACGAGAACGAATCCTGCAGCGTGGTCGAGCGATAGAGCTTGGCCATGAGCTTGTCGGGGTCGACGCCGCGCTTAAGGTCGATGGCGATGCGCAAGCCCGAGAGGTCGGTTTCGTCGCGGATGTCAGCGATCTCCTTGACCTTGCCCTCTTTGGAGAGCTTGACGATGCGCTCGATGATGACATCGGTCTTGGTGGTGTAGGGGATCTCGTAGACCTCGATGATGCGCTCTTCGGGAATCCAACGCCAGCGGGAGCGAATCTGGAAGCTGCCCAGGCCGGTCTCAATAATCTTTTCCATCTCCTCGCGGCGGTAGATGATCTCGCCGCCGGTCGAGAAGTCGGGCATGGGCATGTACTCGAGTAGGTCGCAATCGGGATCCTGCAGGTAGTGCATCGTGGCGGTGCAGACCTCGTTGAGGTTGAAGCCGCAGATGTCGGACGCCATGGCGACGCCGATGCCCTTGTTGGCCGAGACAAGGATGTTGGGGAACGTGGTGGGCAGCAGGCGCGGCTCCTTCATGGCACCGTCGTAGCTGTCGACGAAGTCGACCGGGTCCTTGTCGATGTCCTTGAAGATCTCGGCGCTGATGGGGGAGAGCTTGGCTTCGGTATAACGCGAGGCGGCGTAGCTCAGGTCGCCCGAATAGTACTTGCCAAAGTTGCCCTTCGACTCAACGAACGGTGCGAGCAACGCCTCGTTGCCGGTTGCCAGGCGCACCATCGTCTCGTAGATCGCGGCATCGCCGTGCGGATTGAGCTTCATGGTCTGGCCCACGATGTTGGCGCTCTTCTGGCGCTCGCCCTTGAGCAGACCCATCTTGTACATGGTGTAGAGCAGCTTGCGGTGCGAGGGCTTAAAGCCGTCGATCTCGGGGAATGCACGCGAGACGTTGA
Source organism: uncultured Collinsella sp. (assembly GCA_900546965.1). Taxonomy (GTDB): domain Bacteria; phylum Actinomycetota; class Coriobacteriia; order Coriobacteriales; family Coriobacteriaceae; genus Collinsella. The sequence continues at coordinate 16,694 of URFE01000009.1, read as the reverse complement.
CGCTCATGGCGTAGGGCATGTAGTTGACCTCGAGCGTCTGCGTGATCGGCTGGTCGGTGACCTCGGAGTGCAGGCCGATGACGTTCTCGGCGTTGACCTGCTTTTTCTTAGGCTGGTTCTTCGTCTTCTTCTTTGCCACGATTTCCTCTTGAACTTCTTATGGGCCGTCGTTATCGATTTGCTGTTACTGCAGGTCCAGCTGGTCCAGGTATTCCTTGCCGTGCTCGGAGATATGGCGCTTGCGGCCTGCCTCGTCGTTGCCCAGCAACAGATTGAACATGGTCTCCATCTTGGTGACGTCCTCGGGCTCCACCTTGATCAGGCGACGCGTCTCGGGGTTCATGGTGGTGAGCCACATCATGTCCGGGTCGTTCTCACCAAGACCCTTGGAGCGGTTGATGGAGCACTTTTGGTCGCCAATCTCCTTGAGGATGCCGTTCTTCTCGAGCTCGGTGTAGGCAAAGTAGGTCTTCTCTTTGCAGTTGATCTCGTAGAGCGGCGATTCGGCGATATACACGTAACCCTCGTCGATAAGCGTGGGCACCAGGCGGTAGAGCATGGTGAGCACGAGCGTACGGATGTGATAACCGTCAACGTCGGCGTCCGTACAGATGATGACCTTGTTCCAGTTGAGGTTGTCCAGGTCAAAGGCACCAAGGTTTTTGATGCGCTTGTCCTTGATCTCCACGCCGCAGCCCAGCACGCGCATGAGGTCCATGATGATGTCGGACTTAAAGATGCGCGGATAGTCTTCCTTCAGGCAGTTGAGGATCTTACCGCGGACGGGCATAACGCCTTGGAACTCGGCATCGCGCGAGGTGCGAATGGCGCCTGCTGCCGAGTCGCCCTCTACGATGTAGATCTCGCGGCGGCTCTTGTCCTTGGAGCGGCAGTCGATGAACTTCTGCACGCGGTTGGCCATGTCGGTCTTCTGCTGCAGGTTGGTCTTGATGCTCTGACGCGTCTTCTCGGCGTTCTCGCGCGAGCGCTTGTTGATGAGCACCTGCTCCATGATCTTGTTGGCAGCGTCTTTGTTCTCGATTAGGTAGGTCGAGAGCCGCTCCTTAAAGAAGGCCGTCATAGCCTGCTGGATAAAGCGGTTGTTGATGGCCTTCTTAGTCTGGTTTTCATAGGACGTCTGGGTGGAGAAGCAGTTGGTCACCAGCACCAGACAGTCCTGGACATCCTGCCACTTAATGCCGCTCTCGTTTTTGTTGTACTTGCCCTGTTGCTTAATGTAAGCATCGATGGCACTGGTCAGAGCGCTGCGGGCGGCCTTCTCGGGCGAGCCGCCATTCTCGAGCCACGATGAGTTGTGGTAGTACTCCTGCATCATGAAGGTGCGCGAGAAGCACATGCACGCGGTGATCTTTACATTGTAGTCGGGCAGGTCCTCGCGATCGCGACCGCGACGGTCGGCCTCGATAAAGAAGGGCTCGGTGAGGTAGTCGGTACCGACCTTCTCGAGCACGTAGTCTTCGATGCCCTTGGGATAGCAAAAGTCCTCTTCGGAAAACTCGCCATCGTCGCCCTCAATGCGCAGGCGGAAGGTCACGTTGGCGTTGACCACGGCCTGGCGGCGCATGGTCTCGCGATACCAATCGTGGGGGATGCTGATGGAGGTAAAGACCTCAAGATCGGGGCGCCATTTGATGGTGGTGCCGGTACGGTCCTCGTCGCTGGGCTCAATCTTGAGTGCCTTCTTTTTGGCGCCAACGACCTTGCCCTTTTTAAAGTGCAGGGAGTACTTGTTGCCGTCGCGCCAAACCGTGACGTCCATGTATTCGGAGGCGTACTGGGTCGCGCACGAGCCCAGGCCGTTGGTACCGAGCGAGAAGTCGTAGTCGCCGCCCTGGTTGTTGTTGTATTTGCCACCTGCGTAGAGCTCGCAAAAGACGAGCTCCCAGTTAAAGCGCTTCTCGGAGGGGTTCCAGTCGAGCGGGCAGCCGCGGCCGTTGTCCTCTACCTGAATGGAACCATCGCGAAAGGCGGTAAGGGTGATGAGCTTGCCGTAGCCCTGGCGCGCCTCGTCAACGGCGTTGGACAGGATCTCGAAGGCGGCATGCGCGCAGCCGTCGAGTCCGTCCGAGCCAAAGATGACGGCGGGGCGCAGGCGTACGCGCTCCTCGTCCTTGAGCTGGCGGATACTGTCGTTACCATAGTTTGCGGTGTTTTTTGCCATACTCGCTCTCTCGGTGCTCCTTTGCTGCGTTTTAGTCATATAGATAGTCAAGGTAGCATAGCCCAGCCCTTGGGCGATTCCAACCAACACGAAATCCATCGAACAATCGTTCGGAATTTGGTGGAACAGCGTTTACTTGGACGAAACCGAGTCGGTTCTGTCCGAGTAAGTTTGAAAGCGGTCGAATGCGTCCTGCTGCGCTTGCGGTTGGATGCGTTTGTCAAAAACGTGCCATGCGGATTGTTGGATTGAATCGGACATTGGGACAGGCGTCTCATTTTATGGGCCGAGCGCGTGCGTATACGATTCTTTTTGGTCCATAGGGGATGCTGGGCGGTTGCTAGTTGGGCCACGGGTCACTTCGCGTGCGCCGTGTTTCGTCATACGCTCATAGTGGAAGCCGATGCCACGGAGTCGACTTGGGACTCGGGCAACGGATGAGCTGCAAGCCGAAAGAAGCGGTGAGGATGATGAAGCCCATGACGAAGAAGCTGCTGTTAGGAATTCCCACCGTGACGCTTTCGGCTGTGTTGGCGTGTACGGTGGCAGGCTGCGGCAGTAGCGCGCCGAGCGGTTCGGCTGGCAGCTCGGGCGGGAGCGCACCCGTGCAGGAGAAGTCCAAGAAGGCCAAGGCCTATGAGTCGCAGACGGTCGAGGTGGCAGGCATTACCTATGAGTCGGTGGCTCACGGTACGTTCTATCGCGGCGATGCCAAGCTGCAGGACGGCTTTTACCTGCACATCAAGATTACCAACAACAACACAAAGAACAGGACGTTCAGTTCCTTTAACGTGCATGCTGCCCAGGGCGATCTTGAGGCGGGTGACCCGTTGTTTACTTCCGGCAAGGCGGCCGTGCTCGACTACGTCGCAAGCGAGGCTCCCGATGATCTGCACAAGGGAATTGACCTTTCCGAGAGGCCAGATATCGGCCCGGGCGAGACCGTTGAGTACGTGTATTTCTGGGCGCCCAAGACGGCGTACTACGGGCCCATCACTGTCGAGTTCGTAGACGCTTACGCCCCCGCCAAGAATCATGAGGCCATGCACTTTGACACCACGGGATGCGAGACCAAGGAGTTCAAGGCGGCCGGCGGCGTGGCCGATTCTGGCGAGAAGGCAGATTTAACGGGCATCGACTGCGCATCGTACAGTATCGAGGCCGCCGATGGGTACACGCTGGATTCGTCCAACGAAGAGCACGAAAAGGCAGACTTCTTCCACGACGAGACTGGAGGACGCCTGAACATCAGCATCTTCCCGCGCTCGCCGGAGGAAGAGGTTGCAAGCCTGGAGCAGGTCTACGAAGGCAAGGAGACGACAACCGACCAGGTCGAGTACAACGGCATAACGTGGCTGCGCTTTACCGGTCCCGACAACGGCCATACACTGTTTGCGACGGCTCCCGCGACGGGCGAGACCGTCCGCGTGTCGATCGGCTGGAAGATTGACTGGGATGCCGCCGTGCCCATGATGGAGGCGCTAAAGCTCAAGTAGCGCTGTGATTCTCACGTCAGGCGACTCAGGGCTGGCTCCGAGTTATCGGGGCCAGCCCCTTTTGGTGTTCGATGAGCCGAGTCGGCGTCTCTCGCAAAAGTAACTAGGAGCTAGCGAGGTCTATCCGAATTGACCTCATTGGCGGTGTCGGTTTCGAGTGCCGTGCGGCGGGCGCTGTAGGCGACGAGGCCGGCGCCTACAGCGGCGAGTGCTGTGGCGGCTGCCGCAAGGGGGACGTTGCTGTCTTTGCGAGAAGGTGCCCCGTGGCGGTAGTGCCGTTCGAAGGCCAAAATGTCCAATTTGAGCGCGCGAAAGCGCCAGGCCCTCGGAACGCGTTCGATGCGCTTGGCAGCCCGGTCGCTAACGCAACATATGCGCGACCAGCTCGGCGCGTGTGCCGATGCCAAGCTTTGCGTATACGCCTGATAGGCGGTTTTTAACAGTGCCCGGCGATACTTCCATGTGGCGTGCGATTTCGGCGTTGGTCCATCCGCGGCAGGCGAGCATGGCCATGGTGAACTCTGTGGTCGTTAGATCGTCGGCCACGTCCTCGCCCGAATCGGGGTTGTGGATGCGCCGCCAGCCGTAGCTGAAGCGGTACGTGATCTCGATGATGCGCGCGAAGTCGTCAGGGTATTGCGTTTTTAGGCACGCCTCGATGAGCCCCTGTAAAAGGCCGTGGTGCTCGCCAATGAGTTCGATAAGGCCGTCGGGGCGCGCAATGTCCCAAGCGGCTCCGAAGTGTGCTTTTGCGGCGTCGATGTCCTTGAGGCTCATGCAGGCCATGGAAGCCGACAGGTGCAGGAACAGCTCCGAGATGGGATAACTTCCCTGTTTCATGATCAGGGCGTTTTCCGCCATGCCCAGGCTGCGGCCGTATTCGCCGCGCAGGTATAAAGCGTGCGCCATCACGTAGCTGGCGAACAGGCGCAGGCCTTCGGGCAGATGCGCCGCAAGTGGATAAAACTCTTCGGCAGAATACGGGGAAGGCAAGTGCAGCAGGACACTCGCGGCCGAGGCGAACAGGATATGCGTGGCGTGGACGGCGGGCGATTCCTCGTCAGTTGGCGTATCGAGGATGCCAGCAAGGCACCGGCGGGCGTCGGCGATACGGTTGAGCGACAGACTGGCGTATCCGCAGATAAGGCATGCGGAATAGCGCAGTGCGGGGTCGTTGGCGTCAAGATAGGGGCGTGCTGTCTCGGCGGCGAGCGTGGCCTGTCCGCGAAAGTACAGCGCTTCTGCCGTGGCGATGGTGCGTGAATCGGGGTCGGAAATGCCTGCAACCGCAGCGTCAATCTGCCCCGGCACAAAGGCAGTGCACATCAACGGCATGGGAATGCGCGGGTAGCCATCGCAGTCCATCTTCCATCTCCCATCAGGTGGCAACAATGCAGCAATTGTACTCCTGTTGCTCGGGACCCCTTTCGTTTTACTGTTCGGTTAACACTGCGGATCGTTTTGGAAGGCTTACGAGCATGGTGGCCCCGTTCTCGGAATTTGCTTCGACCTCTACCGTGCCACCGTGAAGCGCTGCAATCTCCCAAACAAGCGCTAGCCCGAGTCCTGCACCGCCGTATGCCCTGCTGCGGGATTTGTCTAGACGAAAGAACGGCTGGAAGATGCTCTCTCGGTACTGCTTGGGTATTCCCGGGCCCTCATCTTTGACTCGCAGGAGCACGTAGCTGTCGCTGTCGCTGATGGAGACGTTGACAGTCGAGCTGGAGCGGCTGTAACGGATGGCGTTTTCGACCAGATTAAACACCAGCCGATAGAGGAGCGTGTCGCTCCCGATTGCTAAAGCGTCTCCAGCACAATTGAGGGCTATGCCCTTATTTTCGGCAAGTGGCGCAAGGTCGGTGAGGACCTCTTCGGACAAGGGGCCAAGTTCAACATCGTCCTCGCAAGGAACGCTGCGGAGCTCACTCATCTCGAGCAATACCTTGGTCATTCGAGACATGCGCTCGGTTTGTTCTTGTAGCAGGCCGAGCAGCTCGGCTGTTTCGGGTTGCAAACCGGAGTGCTCGGAGATGAATAGCTCAATCTGTGCTTGCATAAGGGCGAGTGGGGTGCGCAGCTCGTGTGCGGCGTTACCGGTAAACTGACGCTGTGCAGAGAACCCTTCGCCAAGACGGGCGATCATGTCGTTGAAAGAGGCGCTGCATCGTTGTAACTCGGTGGGCACATCTTCATTGAGTCTGATTTCGCTTAGGTTGTCAGGCTGCACGCGCTCAACCTGGGCTGCAAAAGCCCGTAGCGGTTTGAGTGCACGGCCGCTCACAAAGTATGCCAGCACGCCGCCAAGGAGTGTGACTCCAGCCGTGATGTACCAAGCTGTCGTGCCAAAAGATTCCTGTGCGTCGTTTACGACGATCGTGACCTTGTCATCGGGGGTCGCTTTCGTTGGGTCGAACACCTGGGGCGAATCCGCGCCGGCAGCGTTAAAGGCCGAGATGTCACTGCCGATGGCATCCATATAGCGCATGCCCGTATAGCCGACCAGGCAGTTCGTCAGCACGCACGCCGCACACGTCAGCAGCGCCGTCATGATCGTTATGCGCCATTGCAGCGAAAGCCTTTTCATTCGCTATCCTCCATAACGTAGCCCTCTCCAATCCGATTGCGAATCGGGTCGTATCCCAAAGCGCTGCGCAACTTTTTTCGGAGCGACGAGATGTGAACGCGGGTTGCGTTGCTAAAGCTGTTCACGGTGCTATCCCAAACGTGCTCGATAAGCTCCTCTTGGCTTACCGGTCGCCCCTGATTAAGCATCAGGTATTCCAAGATTCCCGTTTCCTTGCGTGTAAGAGATAAGGCCTCGCTGCCCACGGAAGCGATGAGCGCCTTGGTGTCAAAGCTGAGTTTTCCGCAGGTTAATACTATGTCGCTTTGTGCGAAGCGCCTGAGGGTAAGGCTGCGGATCCTTGCCGCAAGTTCGTCCAGATGAAACGGCTTGGTGAGGTAATCGTTGGCGCCGGCATCGAGTCCGTCGACCTTATCGGATACTTCGCCACGCGCGGACAGAATCAGCACCTTGGTCTCGCAGTCGGTTTTCCTAAGTTCCCTGAGTACGGTCATGCCGTCGATACGGGGAAGGTTGAGGTCGAGTACCACGAGGTCAAAGACTTCGACGCCCAGCAGGTCGAGCGCCTCCCGTCCGTCGTGACAGCAGTCGACGCTGTATGCCAGGTTTCGCAAGCTGCGCGCGATTGCGTCACACAGCGCCCGCTCGTCCTCGACGATCAAAATACGCATAACAGTCTCCTTGCACATTTCAAATCGCGCTTAACACGGATTTTATAGTCGATGTGGTCCAATGGTCGCGTAACGAAAGGAGTGGTTGGGTTGTTCAAAGCGGTAAAGCCCGTGGTACAGGTCGCTTTGTTGATCGTCGGAATTGCCATGGTGTGCTTTGGCGTTATGCGTGGCGAGGCGGATGCCGTGCTGGCCAAAGCGATTAGGCTGTGTTTGGAGTGTATCGGAATTGGATAAAAGAGAAAACACTGCGTCGCATGTTTTGGCTCGATTTCGCGGATTCATTCAGGCGGCGGCGACGCTTGTCACCAACATTCACCTGCCAAACTTTGTCAAAGGCGGCATCTATCAGGGCGCGGGAAAAACAGTCTGCGTACCTGGACTTAACTGCTATTCGTGCCCCGCGGCATCGGGTGCGTGCCCCATCGGGTCGTTCCAGTCGGTGGTAGGTTCATCCAAGTTCAACTTCTCCTACTACGTCACCGGTACGCTCATTTTGCTCGGCGTGCTGCTGGGACGCTTTGTATGCGGCTTTCTGTGCCCGTTTGGCTGGCTGCAGGAGCTGCTTCATAAGATTCCAGGCAAAAAGTTCTCCACGAAAAAGCTTAAGCCGCTCACGTACATCAAGTACGTCGTGCTGCTGTTTGCCGTGGTGCTGTTGCCCGTCTTGGTGGTTAACGACGTGGGCATGGGCGACCCGTTCTTTTGTAAGTACATCTGTCCACAAGGTGTGCTCGAGGGCGCCATTCCGCTGGCCATCGCCAATGCCGGCATTCGATCTGCGTTGGGACATCTCTTTACTTGGAAACTTGCCGTTCTCATTGCCGTGGTAGTGCTGAGCGTTTTGTTCTACCGCCCCTTCTGCAAATGGATTTGTCCACTCGGCGCATTCTATGCGCTCATGAATAAGGTATCCCTACTGGGGATCCGGGTCGATGCATGCAAATGCGTCTCGTGCGGCAAGTGCTCAAAGGTTTGCCAGATGGACGTTGATGTGGTCCGCGCGCCCAATCATGCCGAATGCATCCGGTGCGGAAAGTGCATCGGGGCCTGTCCTGTCGATGCCATCAGCTATCGCTATGGCCTGGACGTGTCGGCGGAAAAACTTCCCTTGACCGCCGATAAAAAGTAAAACAAGCTTCGACAAAACGGAGGAATGACTATGAAGCTTTCTAAGATTGCGGCCCTGTTTATGGTGCCGGTATTGGCCTTGTGCCTTGTGGCATGTTCGGCGCCCGGTGGCAATGTGAGCGAATCTGCGAGCTCCGATCCTAAGATCGCAGAACTCACTGCGCAGAAGCCGGCCAATGCCGACGAGGCCGCCGAGCTGTATGCGAAGCTCATGCAGAAGGAGAACGAGATCTTTTCGAGTGATAACGCGCTGTGGGAAAAGGTATTCAATGCGGCAAATAAAGACTCGACAATGATTGAGGACGGCAGCAATTACGGCGATTTCCTGCTCAAGACCATTGACGGCGCCAAGGATGAGTTCACGGCGGATGAGCTTAAGACGCTCAAGGCCGGTGCACAGCAGATCAAGGAGATCGAGGACAAGCTCGAGAGCCTGGAGAAGGAGTTCCCCGGCTGTGGAAGCACGCCGAGTGCAGGCGAGAGCGTCGACGCTTCGACCGCTGGCATGACGGCTGGTGCCAATGCTTCGAGCGAGGCGACGAAGTTCCCCAGCTTTACGGGCAAGGACCTGGATGGCAACGACGTGAACAGCGACGAGCTGTTCTCTAAGAACAAGGTCACCGTCATGAACTTCTGGTTCACCACTTGCAAGCCGTGCGTGGGTGAGTTGGGCGACCTTGAGGACCTGAATAAGGAGCTTGCCAAGAAGGGCGGCCAGGTCGTGGGCGTCAATTCCTTTACGCTCGATGGCAACAAGGGCGAGATTGCAGATGCCAAGGACGTGCTGAGCAAGAAGGGCGTGACGTATAAGAACGTCTGGTTCAAGTCGGACAGCGAAGCTGGCAAGTTTACGTCAAATCTGTTCTCGTTCCCGACAACGTATGTCATCGATCAGAATGGCAACATCGTAGGGGATCCAATCGTGGGAGCCATCAGCTCCGCTGAGCAGCGCGCAGCGCTCGACAAGCTTATCGACCAGGCGATTGCGAATAGCGAGCAGTAGAAAACGCGTAAAGCATGGCGATGATCGTGCACCGCTGTGCGAAGTAGTCCGCTACCTTTCAAGATAAGCTCCACCATATAGAGGTCCCGCTCGGGACCTCTTCTTTTGGGCGCCGTCCCGTTCGTTTTTTTGCGCGGTTTGTTACATTCCTCACTGGCGTCGGCAAAAAATGGGGATAGAGTAGGACAAACGCGTCGAATACGAACGGCGGAGGAGAGCGGGCAGGGTGCCTGCGCAGGAGAGGTTGCCGTCCATGCTGGAGCTCAAAGGTATTTGCAAAAGGTACGTTATGCAGTCGTTTACGCAGGTGGCGCTCGACAGCGTGAGCCTGTCTTTTCGCGATAACGAGTTCGTGGCCATTCTGGGTCCCTCGGGTTCGGGCAAAACCACGATGCTCAACGTTATCGGCGGACTCGACCACTTTGATTCTGGCGACCTGCTGATTGACGGCATCTCGACCAAGGACTTCCGCGACCGCGATTGGGATGCCTACCGCAACAACCGCATCGGCTTTGTGTTCCAAAGCTATAACCTCATTCCGCATCAGACCATTTTGGAAAACGTGGAGCTGGCGCTCACGCTCACGGGCGTGGGGCATGCCGAGCGCCGCCAGCGTGCGCGCGAGGCGTTGGAGAAAGTCGGCTTGGGCGAGCACGTTAACAAGCGCCCGAGCCAGCTTTCGGGCGGGCAGATGCAGCGCGTGGCCATCGCCCGCGCCCTGATAAATGATCCTGAGATCGTTCTTGCCGACGAGCCGACCGGCGCTTTGGATTCAACGACATCCGTACAGGTCATGGACCTGCTCAAGGACGTGGCGCGCGACCGCCTGGTCATCATGGTCACGCACAATCCCGAGCTGGCGTACCAATATGCCACGCGCATCGTCAATCTGGCGGACGGCAAGATCACCGACGATTCCGATCCCTTCGATGCTGCCAAGGTCGCGCGTCGCGAGGCAAAGCCTACGCGCAAAACCTCGATGAGCTTTGTGACGGCGTTGGGGCTTTCTGCCCGAAACCTCATGACCAAGAAGGGCCGCACGGCCATGACGGCCTTTGCGGGCTCGATTGGCATTATCGGTATCGCGGCGATTCTGGCGCTGTCCAACGGCGTAAACGGCTACATCAAAAAGGTCGAGGAGGATACGCTCTCGAGCTACCCGCTCACCATCTCCAAGCAGGATTACGACCTGTCGTCCATGATGGGCGGACAGGGGGCTGCGGATGATGACTCGCCTGAAAACGTGGATTCGTCCGACGACAGTGCCGGCGGCAAGGCTAAAGGAACCGATAAGATTCCTGTGGTCACGGCCGTAAAGGATATGTTTGCGAGCGTTAAGTCCAACGACATGACGAGCTTTAAGGCATGGCTCGATGCCGGTGGCGACGGCATCGATAAAGAGGTCAACGCCATTCAGTACGGCTACGGTGTATCGCCGGTTGTCTATCGTGCCGGCAAGGGCGATGAGAAGCCTGTCCGGCTGGTGCCCAACGCCATGACCGAGGCCATGAGCGGAGGCGCGAGCTCGGCGGCAACGGTGAGCATGGAATCCATGGGAACCTCGGTCTTTAACGAGATGATCGACGACCAGAGCCTGCTCGACAGTCAGTACGATGTCGTCGCCGGTCATTGGCCCACGTCCGCCAACGAAGCCGTAATGGTGCTCTCGAGTCGTGGCACGGTGGGTGACTACACGCTCTACAGCATCGGCGCGCTGGACATCGATGAGCTCAACGATCTGGTAAACAGCGCTATGACGGCTGACGGTGGGGTCGAAACGCCCGAGACCGGCACCGAATTTACCTACGACGATGCGCTGTCCACGACGTTTAAGGTGCTGTCGCCGGCCGATGCCTATCGCAAAAACGAAGAGACCGGCATGTGGACTGACATGTCTGACGATGCCGACTTTATGACGGCCAAGGTTGCCGACGGTATCGACGTGCACATTGTGGGTGTGGTGCGACCTAACGAGACCGCCAACGCGAGCGCGTTGTCCCCGGGCATTGCCTACACGCATGCACTGACTCGCCAGCTTATGGAGCGCGCCGCCGATTCGCAGATTGTGCAGGAGCAACTCGCCCACCCCGAGACGGATGTCTTTACGGGCAAAACCTTCGACGAACTGCAAGGCGAGGCCAAGCAAGGCGTGGATCTGGGCAGCATGTTCAGTGTGGACGAGGCAGCGCTCAAGAGCGCGTTTTCGTTCGATACATCTGCGCTCTCGGGTGCAGCCGGCGGTATGGACCTTTCTGGCATCGATCTGTCGGGGCTGGACATTGACCTTTCGGGCGTTGGCAAGGACATCGACTTCAGCGACATCATGGCAAAAGCGCCAACCCCAGATTTCTCGGGTATCTTTGACGGTCTGGAACTCACGCCCGAGCAAATGCAGCAGGTGGGAACACTAGCCAACCAGCTGTTTGAGGGCTTTTTGCAGTCTGATCAGTTTAAGGCGCTGTCGCCCGAAGACCTTAAGGACGCGTCAAAGCTCGCCGCCGCATTCTCGACGTATCTTGAGAATGATGCCGCAGCCCAGCAATATCTGGCTCAGCTCAAGGCACTCGGTGGCGATGCCCTGGCCGAGCGCCTGCAACAGGCGATGACCGACTATGTGCAAAAGCAACTGGCTCCGTATCTGCAGCAGGCTATGGATCAGGTGACCAAGACAATCAGCGACCAGATTGCGACGACGGTATCGTCCCAGCTCAAGGCGGGCGCGGCAGGGCTCATGGGCCAGATAGCGACACAGATGTCTTCGAGTTTTGCCAACCTGGCGGGCGCTATGCATATGGATGCGAGCGCCTTTGCCCGCGCCATCCATTTCAGCATGGACGCCGAGGATCTGAGTTCGCTCATGATGAGTTATGCCAAGGCATCGCAGCTTACCTATGACAACAACCTGACCACACTGGGTTATGCGGACGAGGCGGACCCCATCTCGGTCAAGATTTTCCCGCGTGACTTTGAGGCCAAGGAGCGCGTACTCGACCATATCGATGCGTACAACAAGCAGGTCAAAGCCGCCGGCCACGACGAGCAGGCAATCTCGTACACCGACTACATGGGCATCATCATGGGCTCGGTGACTGATATCGTGAATACCATCAGCTTGGTGCTCATCGCATTCGTGAGTATCAGCCTGGTGGTGAGCTCCATCATGATCGGCATCATCACGTACATCAGCGTGCTGGAGCGCAAAAAGGAGATTGGCATCCTGCGCGCGATTGGCGCGTCGAAGCGTAACGTGGCAAACGTGTTCAACGCCGAGACCTTTATCGAGGGCCTCATTGCCGGCGTCTTTGCCATTGTCGTCGTGGTGCTCGTGAGTTTCCCGGTCAATGCCTGGGCACTTGCGGTCAAACAGGTTCCCAACCTGATGAGCCTGCCCGTGCAGGATGCGCTGGTACTCATTGCAATTTCGGTGCTGCTAACGGTCGTTGCCGGCCTGCTGCCTGCCCGCAGCGCATCCAAGAAGGACCCCGTCGAAGCCCTGCGCTCCGAATAATGCGACAAAGGGGCTGTCCCTTTGTCACGTTCGTTGATATGAGAGAAGAGTAGATGATCCTTTCGTTGGCCCCCATGGAGGGGATTACCGGGCATGTGTTCCGTCACGTGCATGCGGAGTGCTTCGGTGCGCTCGATTGCTATTACACGCCGTTTTTGCCGCCGCCGCGGGTGGGAAATCGCTTTGGCGGCAAGGCGTTTAAGGAGATCGATCCTGCCAATAACCAGGGGCTCAACGTGGTGCCTCAGCTGATGTCCAAGAACGCGGACGAGTTTGTGTGGGCGGCGCAGGTGCTCGCCGACATGGGCTATCGCGAGGTCAATCTCAACCTGGGTTGTCCTTCGGGAACGGTTGTCGCCAAGGGCAAAGGATCGGGCTTCTTGCGCAATCTCGACGAGCTCGAGGCGTTCTTAAGCGATGTGTGCGAGCGGTCGCCGTTGCCGGTGTCGGTAAAGACCAGGCTGGGGCTGGAGAATGACGACGAATACGAGCGCGTGCTCGATCTGTATTGCCGCATGCCGTTGGCAGAGCTGATCGTGCATCCGCGCGTACAGAAGGACCGCTATACGGGCTCGCCGCGCAAAGAGTTTTATGGCGAGACGCTGGAGCGTGCGCCGTTCCCCGTGGCCTATAACGGTGACATTTTTGATCTTGAGGATATGGACGCGCTGGTGGAGGCCTATCCCGGCACGCGCCATGTGATGCTGGGGCGCGGCCTGCTCGCGAACCCCGCTCTGGCCCGTATGGTCAACGGCGTCCCTGCTGCCACGACAGCCGAGCTGCAGCGTTTCCATGACACGCTGTTTGCTGCCTATGCAGAAGAGATTGGCGGCAATGCAGTCTTTCGCATGAAGGAGTGGTGGTTCTACGCCAAGTGCGCTTTCGCTGATCCCGCTACCGTCCACAAGATCGTACGCAAGACCAAAAAGGTCGACGAATACCGCGCTGCCGTCGAGCGCGTCTTTCGCGAACAGCCGCTTGCACCCACAGCTCGCTTCAACGACTAGTTAGTCGTTGGGGACGTTCTTTAACGACTAGTCATTTATGAACGTCCCCGATGACTACCCGCAAAAACTGTACACCAGCATCCAAAGATGTCGAAAAATGTCGACTTTGGATGCTGGTGTACATGTTTGGGTTCGGAGGGTGACTAGGCAATCATCGCATCGAGTATGATGAGCTCCCTGAGTCGCTCCGTACGTGTTTGCCCATGGCGCTTTGCTTTTGCATCAAACGCTTCAAGAACCGATTCGCCCACACGTGCTGATAAAACGACGCTCGGCTCATCAGAGATTGGTGGCCTTCCCAACTTGATGGTGCGACCCTTCGGCCACTCATCTTTTTCGTATGCCTCCGCGGCTTTCTCCAACTCTCCGGGAGCAAACCCCATCATCTTTTCGAGCTGCTTAGCGTCCATAGCGCCTCCTATCGATCGGCATAATGTCGAGCACAGGTCAACGGATACTCTTTTTGTATACAGTTTTGTAGACAAAAATACAAACAGTTTATCAGGCTAATTAGCTTGTTTTGACCCGCGTGTTCGATAGGAAATGAGCATTGACGGCTTCGATACTCCTTTGCTTTTCAGCCTGGAATTTGGATGCTCATTGAACTTCCGGAGGGGAGCGCTTTATTAAGCTATCGAGATTCTGGGCAGGAGCTCTCACTGGTCTTCGATAATGGGACCAGCTTAATTCGCGACACAGTGTGTCGCGAATGGGAGTAGTCGTTAGGTGTCCTTCAATGGCTAGTCATATAAGAACGTCCAAGTGCCGGATTTTGTCATTTAGTGTCGTCCTCAGCGGCTATTCTGGAGGGTCGTGGTCAAAAAAGGGCAAATATGAGTACTGTTGCCATTATAGTTGCATTTATTTTGCTATAAATAGTAGCTCCTGATGAGATTTGTTCCCATTAGGAGCTACTTTTATTGAACATGTGAGGAGAAATAGCGTCGTCTACGGACGTATGGAACGTTGAATAGTTCCTGAAGTGATCAAAATCGCTGCTACTAAACAGGTAGCAGTACTCATATTTGCCCTTTTTTGACCACAGCCCTCTCGGAAACCCTTTCCAGAGGCGTCAAACAGCCATAACCCAAAGGTCTCCTCAAACAATTAGCCGGCCAAGAGCGTCCATGACTACCAAAAAGCTGTACGCCAGCATCCAAAGATGTCGAAAAATGTCGACTTTGGATGCTGGTGTACATGTTTGGGTCGTATGGGTTGGGGCCCTGGACGGACAGAGCGTGCGTACTAGAGCAGGTTTTCCTGCACCCACGCGATGATGTCGCTCGATTCGTAGAGTGGTTTGCCGTCGATGAACAGGCAGGGAACCTGGCGTTTTCCGCCGACGGCGATGAGTGTCTGCTCGGCTTCGGTATCGGTCGATATATTGCGTTCGGGAATGGTCACGCCGTTATCGGCCAAAAAGCGCTTGACCTTTATGCAGTACGGGCAGCCGGTCATAACGTAGAGCACGAGCTCGTGATCAGTAGTCATAGGTCTCCAATCGGTTGCGGTTTTGATTGAAATACCCAAAGCCGCCGCGGTCTATGCGCGCGTCAACGACGACTCGATGGCCTGGACCAGAAACGCCGTGGCTCCGGTGCCGCAGGACTTGTCGTAGTAGCCAACAAAGCGCTGGTCGGCAAGATAGCCGTGTGCGAGGCCCAGGTACGCTTCGTCCTGGGGCTCGTGTCCCCAGTTGAGAGCAATCCAGCGACGATGCATCGCGACAAGCTTACGAGCCTCGTTGCTCTCTGGGTCGCCAATGCCCATGGCAATTGAGAGCTGGCCCAGAATAGCGCGTTCAAGTTCCTTCATGTCGTTCCATGTCTCGGGGTCCATGTCCAGCAGCGTTTCGTTTGCCGCATCGATGGCCTCATCGCCATAGCGCGCCCGCGCCTCGGCACCGTAGTGCTCCTCGTTTTCTTGCACGGTGCGCCAGCGCTCCAGTTGCGGCAGGACGGCGCCCATGAGCGAGACGGCTTCGTCGAGCGACATGCCGGTGTTTTGCGCCAGGCGCGGGGCACAATCCTCAATCATTGCCTCCATGGTGGTGTCATAGGTGTACTTGCCGTGGTCGTAGCACCACTTGCAGTAATGGTCGGTCGTGGCGCCCGTGGCATCGGTGCCGCAGTCGTCGGGCGTGAGTATCATGCCGCAGCTCTGGCAATAGTGCTCAGGCATTTCGAGCAGGTGGGACAGCGGTTCTCCGGTTACGGCGGCGATGAGCTTCATCATGTCGATGCCCGGGGTGACTTCGCCGCGCTCCCAACGGCTGACGGCTTGGCGTGTGACGAAGAGCTTGGCGGCGAGCTGCTCTTGGGTAAGGTGATGAGCGCGACGGATGGCAATGAGCTTTTCTGCAAAGGCCATAGCGGCTCCTTTCTGCTGGTTGATGGCTTAAGCATACGCGGCGGCAGGCGCCCTTCCAAGCAACCGTTGGTTGCACGACAGGAGTCCGCGGCGAAGAATTGCGCGCAACGCCCCACGCCTCCATGCCGTACAATGACCGGCATGGAACCTATTGCACACATACATACCGACCTGCCGCAGAAGTTCGGCATCCCGCGCAACAGCTTTTTGGCGCCCCATCTGCAGGGACGAATCTTTTTTGAGCCGGAATTTGCCTCCAATGCAGCGGTTGAGGGCCTGGACTCCTTCTCTCACCTGTGGCTGCTGTGGCGCTTCGAAAACGGAACGCCCGGCGGCACGGCTAAGGATATTGCCGTCGACGCTAAAACGCAGGACAGGTCCGGCACCAACGCAAAATGGTCGAAAACCGTGCGCCCGCCGCGTCTGGGCGGAGCCGAGCGTGTGGGAGTGTTTGCCACGCGCAGTCCGTTTCGCCCTAATCCCATCGGGCTTACCTGCGTCAAGCTCGATCGTGTCGAGCTCACCGACGATGGCCCCATCATTCATGTGCTGGGGGCCGATCTGCGCGACGGCACGCCCATCTACGACATTAAGCCCTACATTCCGTTTGCGGATTGCCACCCGGATGCGACCGGCGGCTGGATTGAGGGTGCTCCGTGGCAAGAGCTCGATGTTGAGTTCCCGCAAGCGCTTCAAGACCTGTCTCTTATACACATCTCCGAGCCCACGAGACATCTCAGGA
>URFE01000008.1:0-30482 GCA_900546965.1 uncultured Collinsella sp. | reverse complement strand
GAGCGCAAAATGGATTCTAAAAAACACCTTGCCAAATAGGAGCGTCAGGACGCAAGAAACCCCCGCCGCACGAAGTGCGCAGCGGGGGTTTCTTGCATGTCCGAGGACGTTCTGAAAACTAAGTCCAGCACGGGCCCGGACAGACAACCGACTACAGGTCGATGTGCGATTCCTTGATCGGGAACGGCTCGGCGAAGTGGCACGCGCAGCAGTGACCAGGTGCAACTTCCTTAAACTCGGGAAGCTTCTCAGAGCAGATACCCTGAGCGATCGGGCAGCGAGTGTGGAAACGGCAACCGGTCGGCGGATCCAGCGGCGACGGCGGATCGCCAGCGAGGATGATGCGCTTGCGGGTCTTCTGGATATCAGGATCGGGAACCGGCACGGCAGACAGCAGCGACTGCGTGTACGGATGGTGAGGCTCGCTGTAGAGCGTCTTCCAGTCCGAAACCTCAACCATCTTACCCAGATACATAACGGCAACGCGATCGGAAATGTGCTGCACGACGGACAGGTCGTGAGCGATAAACAGATACGCGGTACCGAACTTGTCCTGGAGCTCCTTAAGAAGGTTCAGAACCTGGGCCTGAATGGATACGTCAAGTGCAGAGACAGGCTCGTCGCAGATAATCAGCTTGGGCTTCAGAGCGAACGCGCGGGCGATGCCGACACGCTGGCGCTGGCCGCCCGAGAACTCGTGCGGATAACGGTTGATGTGCTCGGGATTCAGACCGACGACGTCCAGCAGCTCGCGGACGCGCTCGATACGCTCCTCCTTGGTACCCACGCCATGAATGGTCATGGGCTCGGAGACGATCTCGCCGATGGTCATACGGGGATTGAGCGAAGCATAGGGATCCTGGAAGATGAACTGCATCTCGCGACGCATGTCCTTGATCTCATGCTTGCTCATCTCGGCAACATCTTTACCCTGGAAGAACACCTTACCGGCGGTCGGCTTGGTCAGGCGCATGATGGTGCGACCCGTCGTGGACTTACCGCAACCAGACTCACCAACCAGACCAAAGGTCTCGCCCGGATAAATCTCGAACGAAATGTCATTTACTGCAGAGACAACACGCTTGGAGAAGCGCTTGGCGAACATGCCGGACTCAGCGGGGAACTCCTTAGAGAGGTGCTCGACCTTCAGCAGCGGAGTACGCTCGTTGGTATCTGCCATTACGCCTCGCCTCCCTTCTTGGAATCCTTGCGCGTACGGGACGTCTCAGGAGCGTTCTTGAGGAACTCGGGGTCACCGGAGTAGTGGCACGCAGAGTAATGACCAGACTCGGTGACAACGCGCTCGGGGCGCTGCTTGCGGCACTTGTCCGTCGCATAGGGACAACGAGGCGAGAACACGCAGCCCTCAGGCAGGTTCATGAGCGAAGGCGGGTTGCCGTGAATCGGCGTAAGCGGCTTCTTCTCTTCGATGGCCTGCTCCGGGATGGAGCGGATAAGGCCCCAGGTGTAGGGGTGGCGACTCTCGTAGAAGATTTCCTCAGCAGTACCGAACTCGACGGGACGGCCGGCGTACATAACCATGATCTTATCGGCCATATCGGCAACGACGCCCAGGTCATGGGTAATCATGATGATGGCGTTGCCGTTCTTCTCCTGCATTTCCTGCATGAGCTCGATAATCTGAGCCTGAATGGTAACGTCCAGAGCCGTCGTGGGCTCGTCAGCAATCAGGATATCGGGATCGCAGGCAAGAGCCATAGCGATCATGACACGCTGACGCATACCGCCGGAGAACTGGTGCGGATACTCATTGACGCGCTTCTCGGGCTCGGGGATACCCACGAGGTCCAAAAGCTCGGTAGCGCGCTTGAGCGCCTCCTGCTTGGAGTAGCCACGGTGCAGACGAAGGCCCTCGCCCACCTGCTTGCCGATCTTATAGACCGGGTTCAAGGAGGTCATGGGATCCTGGAAGATCATCGCGATATCGTTGCCGCGAATGTGCTGCATCTCTTCCTCGGTCATTTCGAGGATGGAGCGGCCGCGATAGCGAACGTCACCGCCCTCGATCTTTCCCGGAGGCATCGAGATGAGGCCCATGATGGTCATGGCGGTCACGGACTTACCGGAGCCGGACTCACCGACGACGCCCAGGGTCTCGCCGCGATCGAGCGTGTAGGAGACACCGTCGACAGCGCGAACAACGCCATCCTCGGTGTGGAAATACATCTTAAGGTCATCGACCTCGAGCAGATGCTGGCCCTCAGGAACCGGCTGGTCCTTCAGGTCCACATAGTTCTTGTTCTTCTTCATCCTTATGCGTCCTTCATCTTGACGTCGAGGGCGTCGCGCAGACCGTCACCCAGCAGGGTGAAGGCGAGCACCGTCGAGAGAATTGCCAGACCGGGCATGATCATCATCCAGGGAGCAGTCAGAAGATACTGCTGACCGTCCTGAATCATGGAGCCCCACGAAGGCGTAGGCGGAATAACGCCCATGCCGAGGAAGGACAGAGCGGACTCGGTCAGAATGGCGCCACCAATGTTCATGGTCGCGTAGACCACGATGGAGGCGACGGAGTTCGGGAAGATGTGACGTACGACGATACGAGCATCGGATGCACCCATCGCGCGCGCAGCATCAACATAGTCATTTTCCTTGACCGTCAGGATCGCGGATCGGAAGACGCGCGCAATCGAAGGCCAGCCGAGAATACCGATGGCGATAAAGACGTTCTGAAGGCCACGGCCGATAACGGCGATCATGGCGACAACGAACAGCACGTACGGGAACGCCAGGAAGATGTCCGCACAGCGCATGATGATCGTATCCCAGATGCCGCCGTAGAAACCGGCCAGAGCACCCATGACCAGACCAATTAGCGTGGAGATCGCGGTGGCCATAATTCCGACGGACAGCGAAACGCGCGCACCGTAGATAACGCGGACGAGAATGTCGCGACCAAGGGCGTCGGTGCCAAACGGGTGCTCTGCACACGGAGCCAGCAGCGACGTCTCGGCCATGGTGGTCGAGTCGGAAGCCGTCGGGGAACCGAGCCAGGGCTTAGCCCACAGATCTGCAGTCAGGGCAACCACAACGACGATGATGATCCAACAGACACCGATAACGGCGAGTTTGTTCTTACGAAGACGCTTAAAAGCGTCGCCCCACAGCGTGCGGGACTTGGCGGGAGCAGATGCGGCCTTGGTGGCGGTAGCCTGCTCCTGAGACTGAGAATCAGTTTCCTGCATGAGACGTACCTCCCTTAGGCCTTATCCGACGGACCGCCAAGGCGGATGCGCGGGTCGAGGAATGCATAGCTAATGTCGACGAGCAGGTTGATCACCATGACGACGACGACGATGAGCGTAACGCCGCCCATAACAATGGGCCAGTCACGCATGCTAATGGCGCGATAGACCTCATAGCCGATACCGGGCCAGTTAAAGACCGTCTCGGTCAGGATGGCGCCCGAAAGCATGCCACCAAAGTCGACACCAATATAGGTAACGACGGGGATGAGTGCATTCTTAAGCGCATGCTTGACGATGATCGCGCGATTGGAGAGACCCTTAGCCTTTGCCGTACGGATGTAATCCTGGTTCATGACGTCAAGCAGCTGCGAGCGCATAATGCGGGCGGCGTAAGCGGTCGAAACCGAAGCCAGCGTAATGGTCGGAAGCACATAGTGCATCCAATCCTGATACTGAGAGCTGGAACCGCCGGCACCCGAGATCGGCATGGAGATTGCACCGCCCGTGGCGTCCTTGAGGATGACGCCAAAGAACAGCTGCAACAACATACCGAGCCAGAAGGCCGGGACCGCAACGAGGATCGACGTGGTGAGCGTTACCAAAATATCCCAGAAGGAATAACGCTTTACCGCCGAAATGATACCCGCACCGATACCCATGATTGCCTCGAGCACGATGGCGCACGCGGCAAGTTTGATCGTATACGGATACTTCTGGGCAAAGATATCCGTAACCGGTAGCTTGCGCTGATACGAATTGCCCAGATCGCCATGAAGCAGGCCGTTCATGTAATACAAGTAACGGTCCACGAGCGACGTTTGAACGGGATCGCCGTTCTCGTCAAGGATCGCGTTGCCGTCCTCGTCCGTCTGGACCAGGTGATAGCGAACGCGAAGCTGAAGCTCCACCTCGGGGGACAGAGCCTTGTCTCCACCGATCAGCTTGATCGGATCTCCCGGCACGATATTCTGGAGGGCGAACAGAATCAGCGTAACGCCCAAAAACACCGGGATGAACTGAAGCACACGTTTAACGATGTACTTACCCATACCACTCCCCTATCTAGGGATTAACCTAAATGGGATGCCGATCGCCAGACCGGCATCCCAAAATTACCATCAGCCAGTTTACCCCAGGTTAGGGAGAACTGTATGTTTCCCATGAGGTCTACGTAAATACTTGACCCTCACGGAAGCTGCAAACTCTTAGGCGAGCTCAGCGGTACCCAGCTCGGCATGCTTCTGCGGATCGACATAGAGGTGCTTGATGCGATCGGAGCCGACGATGGTGTGCGTGTAGAACATCACCGGGATGACCGGGCAGTCGGCAGCGACCATTGCATCGGCCTCCTGCATCTTAGCGACGCGCTCCTCGTCGTCAACAATAGTACGAGCCTCGTCGACCTTGGCGTCGAACTCGGGGTTGCTGTAACCAGAGCGGTTGTCGCCACCGAGGGAGTCGGAGTGGAACAGCGGATACAGGAAGTTGTCCATGATCGGGTAGTCGGCAATCCAACCCAGACGACCGAACTGATAGTTAAAGTTCTGATACTGCTCGAGCAGGGCAGACCACTCGGGGGTATCGGAGACAGCGGTAACGCCAACCTTGGCGAGGTCGCCGATGATGGACTCCATGATCTCCTTGTGACCGCCGTCCTGGTTGTAGGAAAGGGTCACGCTAATGCCACGATCCCCGTTAGCGCCAGCGGGAGCAACCTTGTCGAGGTACTCGTTAGCCTTGTCGACATCGTAGGCGCAGAACTCCCATGCGCCCTCCTTGTAGCCATCGATGCCCGGAGGAACAATGCCGTCGGCAGGGGTACGGGTACCCTTGAAGATGGTCTTGCAGATGGCCTCACGGTTGATGGCCAGGGAGATACCCCTACGCAGGTCGGCGTTGTTGAACGGCTCGGCCGTGGTGTTGCAGGTCAGATAGTACGTGGAAGGCTCGGCGCCGAGCAGCATGCGCTCGCCGTCACCCATGGTGTAGCCGTCCTTGGACACGCCGCGATCCTTCTTGGCGGCATCGATCTGAGCGACGGGAACGTCGCAGACATCGAGGTTACCGGCCTGGAACTCCTTGTAAGCAGTCTCCATGTCCTTGATGACCTGGAAGTGGATGCCATCGATCTTGGCCTTGTCGCCATAGTAATCGTCGAACTTCTTGAGGTTGATCTCCTGACCATCCTCCCACTTGCCGTCCATCATGAACGGGCCGTTACCGACCGGTGCAAGATAGAAGCTCTTGACATCGGACTCGGCGCACTCGGGAACCGGGGCCAGAGCCGGGTGAGAGGCGACGAAGGGGAAGTCGGCGTAAGCGGAAGACAGCTTGACGACGAGGGTCTCATCGTCGGGGCAAGTAACACCGCTGAGCTCGGTAGCGTTACCGGCAAGCAGGTCGTCATAGCCCTCGACCATAGAAAGGTGATAGGAGACCTCGGAAGGGCCGTACTCGGTAGCGATGGCCGACTTGGTGTTGACCAGACGCTCCCAACCGAGCTTGAAGGACTTGGAGGTAACGTCGTCACCGTTGTGGAACTTGGCCTTCTTGATCTTGAAGGTAAACTCGGTGGCGTCGTCGTTGGACTCAAAGGACTCGCAAGCCAGCGGAACGATCTCGCCCTTCTCGGCGTCATAAGAGGTCAGAGCATCAAAGAGCTGGTACTCGACCTGAGTGCCCTGGTCCTCCTGGACGTTATAGGGGTCGATGCAGACCGGGTTGTTGATGTAGAAGTTCAGCGTCGAACCGGACTCAGAACCGGAAGCGTCGCCGCCCTTCTTGCCGCATGCGGCAAGAAAAGCCATGGAGCTCGCAGCAAGGGTACCGCCGACAAAGGCGCGACGACCCATAACGGGCTGGTGGAACATAGAATCAGCCATGCCATCCTCCTTATGAGATAGGACAAAGTAAGTTCGGTCGGGCAACGTCAAGACAGCCCAATCGAACCATTCAAACGCGGTCCGCCGTTTTGGCTGGTTATACAAAGCGGACCAACGTATTGCAATACAGTAGCGCATTTTATGCACGATTTGGGGCTAATTCCGGTTAACGGTCGAGATTTTCTTTAGTTGGGCGAAGTATATGAGGATATTTTGACTCTGTTACAAATATGTAAACAAAAAGGGTCCCGCACTTGCGGGACCCTTTTCAAGTATTTATGCAGCTCGTGATTAGTAGCCCACGATGCCCTGCGGGAAGAAGAACATGCACAGCACGACGCACACGGCAAACACGACAGCCATGATGACGGTCAGGCGGTCAAGGTTCTGCTCCATGACGCCCGTGGCAGAGCTGGAGTTATACAGCGAGCTGGCAATCATATCCGAAACGCCGGTACCCTTACCGGAATGCATCAGGACGAGAATCGTCAGCGCCACGGCAGAAACAGCCCAAACGACAAACAGAAGAATCTGGAACGGACCCATAGATAAGCTCCTTAATAGAACAATTCAAACTCCAGTACTGTACCACAATCCCCCGCTCTCCCCTACCTGCCACTCAAGGACGGGGTGGAAATGGCAGAAATACCAAAAAGGGGGTTGTCCGGTTGTGGACAACCCCCTTACTAGAAAACGGTATTTGTTTTCTATTAGGCCTCGGTGGCGAGCACGCGGCCCGTCATCTCGGCGGAAGGCTCAATACCAGCCATGGTGAGCATGGTCGGAGCGATATCGGAAAGACGGCCGTCCTCGATACCGGTGAGCTGTGCCTTCTCATCAACAATGATGAACGGCACGCGGTTGGTGGTGTGAGCCGTAAACGGATGCTTGGAACCGTCGGAAGCAACGTCAAACATGTGATCGGCGTTACCGTGGTCGGCGGTAATCAGCGCAAAGCCGCCCTTGGCGAGAATCGCCGGGACAACCTTGGACAGGGCATCGTCAACAGCCTCGACGGCCTTAACGGCGGCGTCGAAGACACCGGTGTGACCAACCATGTCGCAGTTCGCGAAGTTCACGATGTAGAAATCAGCGCGATCCTCGTTGATGGCGGCGACAAGCTTCTCGGTCACCTCGGGAGCGCTCATCTCGGGCTGCAGATCGTAGGTAGCGACCTTGGGGGAAGCGACGAGCACGCGCTCCTCGCCCTCCTTGGGCTCCTCGATGCCGCCGTTGAGGAAGAACGTCACGTGGGCGTACTTCTCGGTCTCGGCGGTGTGCAGCTGCTTCAGGCCATTGGCGGCGATGACGTCGGCCAGGACGTTCTCGGGGAACGTCTTGGGGAAGGCGACCTCGACGTCAAACGTCGGATCGTACTCGGTCATCGTCACAAAGTGAGAAAGCTTGATCTGCTCGCGCTCAAAGCCGTCGAACTCCTTGTCCGTGAACACGCGGGTCATCTGACGTGCGCGGTCGGGACGGAAGTTGAAGAAAATAGCCGCGTCGCCCTCGTGGATGCCCTCGTTGTGGGCAGCGAAGGGCTCGACGAACTCGTCGCCGCGCGGGTCCTTCTCGTAGTAGGCCTTGATACCGGCAACGGGGTCGGTATCAGCATCGGACGCGTTGACCATGACGTCGTAGGCGCGCTGGATGCGCTCCCAACGGTTGTCGCGGTCCATCGCCCAATAACGACCCGAGACGGTGGCAACGCGAGCGTCGCAACCGGTCTCCTCGGAAATCTTGGCCAGGAAGGCGCAGAACTCACTCATGTAACCGGCACCGGACTGCGGGTCGACGTCGCGGCCATCCATGAAGGCGTGGACGCGAACGGTCTTGACACCATGCTCGGCAGCCATCTTGACCAGAGCCTCGACGTGGTTCATGTGGGAGTGAACGCCGCCAGGGCTCATAAGGCCCATGAGGTGGAGAGTCTTGCCGTCAGCCTTGACATCGTCCATGGCCTTGACGAAAACCTCGTTCTTGGCGATGGAGCCGTCCTTGATGGCATTGTTGATGCGCGAAAGCTCCTGGAACACGATGCGACCGGCACCGATGTTGAGGTGACCCACCTCGGAGTTGCCCATCTGGCCGTCGGGAAGGCCCACGTCCTCGCCCGAAGCACCGAGCGTGGTGTGAGGATACTTCTCGTACAGGCCATCAAGGAAGGGCGTCTTGGCAGCGGCGACGGCGTTCTCGCCATCGGCCGGAGCAAGGCCGCAGCCATCCATGATAATCAGGAGCGCAGGAAGATGACGCTGTGCCATATGTCCTACTCGCCTGCCTTGACGACCATAGAGGCGAAGTCGGCAGCCTTGAGCGAAGCGCCGCCCACGAGGGCGCCGTCAACGTCGGGCTTGGCGACGAGCTCGGCGATGTTGCCGGGCTTGGCGGAACCGCCATACAGCACGCGGATGCCGTTAGCGAGCTCCTCGCCGAACATCTCCTTGAGGGTCTCACGGATAGCACCGCAGACCTCCTGAGCGTCCTCGGCGGTAGCGGTCTTGCCGGTGCCGATGGCCCAGATGGGCTCGTAGGCGACGACGACCTGCTTGGGGCAGGTGATCTCAAGACCAGCAAGGCCAGCCTTGACCTGGTTCACGACGTGCTCGACATAGGTGCCAGCCTCGCGGACCTCGAGGGACTCGCCGCAGCAGAAGACGGGAACAAGGCCGGCGGCAACGAGAGCCTTAGCCTTCTTGTTCTGGTCCTCGTCGGTCTCGTGGAAGTAGTCGCGACGCTCGGAGTGACCGATGATGCAGTAGGTGCAGCCAGCGGACTTGAGCATGTCGCAAGAGGACTCACCGGTGAAGGCACCCTTGGCCTCCCAGTACACGTTCTGTGCACCGAGGGCGATGGGGGCAGCCTGAATGCGGTCATGAACCGTGGTGATGTCGATGGTCGGAGGGCAGACGAGCACCTCGACGCCAGCCGGAACCTCGGGCAGAGCCTGAGCCAGCTCGTCGGCGAGCTTGGCAGCCTCGGCGACGTCGTTGTTCATCTTCCAGTTACCAGCGATAAGAAGGGTGCGATTAGGCATCGAGAAGCGCCTCCACTCCGGGCAGGGCCTTACCCTCGACGAGCTCCATGGAAGCGCCACCACCGGTGGAGATCCAGCTCATCTTGTCGGCCAGGTTGAACTTGTTGACAGCTGCGACAGAGTCGCCACCGCCGATGATCGAGGTGCAGTCGGCCTCGGCGACAGCCTCGGCGATAGCCTGGGTGCCGTGAGCGAAATTGTCGAACTCGAAGACGCCCATGGGGCCATTCCAGAACACGGTCTTGGCGCCCTTGACGGCCTCGGCGTAGAGCTCCTCGGTCTTGGGGCCGATGTCCATGCCCTCACGATCGTCGGGGATAGCGTCGGAAGCGACAACCTCGGGGACAGCGTCCTCGCCAAAATGATCGGCAACGCGGTTGTCGATGGGGAGCAGGATCTTGACGCCCTTCTCCTCGGCCTTCTTAAGCATCTCGCCGGCGCGCTCGACCCAGTCCTCTTCCTTGAGGGACTGACCGACGGACAGGCCCTGAGCCAGGAAGAAGGTGTAGGCCATACCGCCACCGATGATCAGGGTGTCAGCAGAGTCGATGAGGTGATCGAGAACGCCGATCTTGGAGGAAACCTTGGAACCGCCGACGATGGCGACGAAGGGGCGCTCGGGCTCGGCGAAGATGCCGGTCAGCGTGTCGACCTCCTTCTCGAGCAGGAAGCCGGCGACGGCAGGCAGGTAAGCGGCGGGGCCCACGACGGAACCCTGGGCGCGGTGAGCGGTGCCGAAGGCATCGAGAACGAAGACGTCACCATAGGAAGCGAGCTTCTTGGCGATCTCGGGATCGTTCTTCTTCTCACGCTTGTCAAAACGGACGTTCTCGAGAACGAGGACCTTGCCCGGCTCGACGGCGGCAACAGCCTCAGCAGCCTTCTCGCCGTAGGTGTCGGCGACAAAGGCAACGTCGAGACCAGAGAGCTCAGCGAGCTTCTTGGCGACGGGCTCGAGGGACAGCTCGGGCTGGAAGCCGGTGCCCTCGGGACGGCCGAGGTGGCTCATGAGGATGACGCGAGCGTTGTGCTCAACGAGATAGTTGATGGTGGGCAGGGCAGCCTTGATACGGGTGGTGTCGCCAACGACGCCATCCTTGATAGGCACGTTAAAGTCAACGCGGACGAGAACGCGCTTTCCGTCGACATCGATGTCGCGGACGGTCTTCTTGGTAAAGGCCATGTTTGCTTCTACCTTTCGTACGTGTCTGCCTCCCATTACGGCAGACGATTTCTTATAAAAAGGGCGCGACCCTAGGGTGTAAGCCCTATAAGGCCGCGCCCTTCTTTAGACGCTCAACGAGCTATTCGCTAAAAGCTAAATTAAGCAACGAACTTCTCGAAGTACTTGATGGTGCGGACCATCTGAGAGGTGTAGGAGTTCTCGTTGTCGTACCAAGAGGTGACCTGAACGAGGGTCTGGCCGTTGCCGAGGTCAGAGCACATGGTCTGAGTGGCGTCGAAGATGGAGCCGTGGGTTTCGCCGACGATGTCGCGGGAGACGATCTGGTCCTCGTTGTAGGCGAAGGTCTCGGGGATGGTCTCGGCGTAGGCCTTCATGGCAGCGTTGACCTCGTCGACGGTGACCTTCTTGTCAACGACGGCGTAGAGGTTGGTCAGCGAGCCGGTCGGCGTCGGGACGCGCTGGGCGGCACCGATGAGCTTGCCGTTGAGCTCGGGGAGAACCAGGCCGATGGCCTTGGCAGCGCCCGTGGTGTTCGGGACGATGTTCTCGGAGCAGGCGCGGGAGCGACGGAAGTTGCCCTTGCGCTGCGGGCCGTCGAGCGGCATCTGGTCGCCGGTGAAGGCGTGGATGGTGGTCATGATGCCGGACACGATGGGAGCGAAGTCGTTCAGACCCTTGGCCATCGGGGCGAGGCAGTTGGTGGTGCAGGAAGCAGCGGAGATGATGTTGTCCTCAGCGGTCAGCGTCTCATGGTTGACGTTGTACACGATGGTGGGCAGATCGCTGCCGGCCGGAGCGGAGATGACGACCTTCTTGGCGCCAGCGTTGATGTGGGCCTGAGCCTTAGCCTTGCTGGTGTAGAAGCCGGTGCACTCGAGAACGACGTCGACGTCAAGGTCGCCCCAAGGCAGGTTGTTAGCGTCGGCCTCCTTGTAGATCTTGATCTCCTTGCCGTCAACGGTGATGGAATCCTCGCCAGCAACGACCTCGTGATCGCGAGCGTAGTTGCCCTGCGTGGAGTCGTACTTCAGCAGGTAAGCGAGCATATCGGGAGAGGTGAGGTCGTTGATAGCGACGATCTCGGAGCCCTCATGACCGAACATCTGACGGAAAGCCAGACGACCGATGCGACCGAAGCCGTTAATAGCAACCTTTACTGCCATTGTGTCTCCTTTCGTAAGGCCCCCGCGAGCTACAGCGCCCGCCGTTGAGGCCCACAAACTAACCACTCGCCTAATATACCTTTTTTTTGACTTGAATTTCACGAGAATGCTCGAAATTGAAAATCAAATTTACGTTAAAACGTTTTAAAGACTAAAATAGCAGCTAAATCCATATATAAGTCGTTACTTCAAACTACCTGTTTGCTTCAATGAGCTTTTCAAGCCGTAAAACACGATGGTAGAGGGCTGACTTCGACAAGGGAGGGTCAGCCATCTCCCCCAAATCACGCAGCGACAGATCAGGATAGCGCTCGCGCAGGTCGCAAAAGACCGCCAAGGCATCCGGAAGCGCATCGCGAAGGCCACGCTGCTCGAGCTCATCGATAAGCGCAAGCTGATGTTGGGCAGCACCGGCGCTTCTGGTCTGGTTGGCGAGCTCGGCATTCACGCGACGGTTCACATCGTTCTTAACCAACTTGACCGCGCGCGCCTCCTCAATCTCGGCAACGCTGCGCTTGGCACCAATCAGCTTTAATAGATGCTCGATTTCCTCGGCGCTCTTAATGTACACGGCATATGACCCCCGCCGTGCATTAACACGAGCATGGACCCCAATCTGCTCCAACAGATCGCAAAGTCCCTTGGCATATTGCTCGCCCTGCACAGCGATCTCCAAATGAAAATCGCCGCGTGGATCGGCCACGAAGCCGCCCGCGATGAGCGCGCCGCGGATATAGGCAAGTCTACAGCAAGGACGGGCGACAATGTGACGCGGCACACCTGCGACGAGCCCTCCCCTACGGTCGAGAATACCCAGCAGCACCAGAGCCTTATCCAAATCGGGCTGATCAGGCAAGGTGATGAGGTAGTTTCGAACCTTATGCAAGACAGATTTGCGGACGGTGAACTCCGTTTTGAGCTTAAGGATACGATGCGTCAGCGTGATCATCGTGCGCGCGACGGCTCCCGTCTCAGTCGCAACCGTCAAACGATACCGCCCAGAGCCGGTAAGCGAGAGCGTACCACTCACACGCGTGAGGGCGGCAAGCGTCGACAAGTCGCAGTATTCACATTCGGGTTCGCAGCGCGCAAGCTCGTCGCGCACCTCAGCGGTAAACGACATGCAGGCCTATGCCTTCGTGTTGGCGCGCGACAGGTCGCGGTGGGAGATGCTCACATGATACTGAGCGCCTTCCAGGTAACGGGCCGTGGCCTCGGCAATGGCAACGCTGCGATGCTGGCCGCCCGTGCAGCCGATGGCGATAGAAAGCTGCGGCTTACCCTCCGCGATATAGCCCGGCATCACCGTATCGAGCAGCTGTGTCCAAGCCTTCCAAAACTCCTGCGTCTTGGGATGATCCAGAACAAAATCGGAGACCTTTTTATTGAGACCGGTCATCGTGCGCATCTCGGGATCGTAGAACGGATTGGGCAGGAAGCGGACGTCGATCATAATGTCCGCCTCGACGGGCATGCCGTGCTTAAAGCCAAACGAGAACACGTGGACGTCCATGAGCTGCTGGTCGGACAGCTCGGAAAATGCCATACGTAGCTTGTTGCGCAGCGCAGAGGTGCGCAGACGGCTCGTGTCGATAATCATATCGGCTCGGTCGCGCACGCCCTGAAGCTGAAGGCGCTCGCGCTGAATGGCATCGGCCGTAGTCTCCCCCGGCTTGGCAATGGGATGACGGCGGCGATTTTCGCTGTAGCGACGAATCAGCACCTCGTCAGAAGCCTCCAGGAACACGATGTCGCAGCTCATCTCGCGCTCTTCGAGCGCAGCGACCGCATCGAGCAGCTCGTCAAACAATCCCTGGCTACGCAAATCGCAGGTGACGGCGAGATGCCTGCCCACGCCCGTATTGATGCCGACGAGCTCGGCAAGCTGGGCGATGAGACGTGGAGGCAGGTTATCGATGCAAAAATAGCCCATGTCCTCGAACACGTGCATGGCCTGTGTGCGGCCTGATCCGGACATTCCGGTGATGATGACGATATCGGGGATGCGCTCCGAGCGCTCCGCCGCATCCATGGCATCTCCCTTTTGCATGTGTTGCCTCCCGAAAACAAGCGCGGGACCCAGCAACCCGGATCCCGCGCGGTCAATTGCCTATATTGAGTATACCGCCCCGAGCGGATACGAGGCCTGTCTTACGCCTCAAGCGCAGCCTTGAACCAACTCGTAATACTCGTGGGGTGCGTAATGGCGGTGCCGACGACAACGGCCCAGGCGCCAGCATCGATCGCGGCGCGAGCCTCCTCGGGCGTATGCACGCGACCCTCGCAGATGATGGGAAGGCCGGGGAATTCCTCGGTCGCCTGACGCAGGAGCGGCAGATCGGGGCCATCGGCCATGGTGCAGTCGATGGCGGCGACGCCGTGAGAAAGCGTGGTGGATACCAGGTCAAAGCCCATATCAACAGCACGGCGAATGTCCTCGATGGTGGCACAATCCGCCATCAGGAGCACACCCTCCTCGTGCAGCGGGCGGAAGGTATCCTCGACCGTTTTGCCATCGGGGCGCGGACGATCGGTGGCGTCGATCGCCACGATATCGGCACCCGCAGCAACGCAGGCGCGAGCGTGGCGCAGCGTCGGCGTGATGTAAACGCCCTCGTGCCCATCCTTCCACAGGCCGATGACGGGAACCTCACAGCGACCCTTAATGGCGGCAATGTCGGCAAGGCCCTGGCAGCGAATGGCGGCGGCGCCGCCGAGCTCGCAAGCGCGAGACATTTGAGCCATGGTCTCAGGCGTACGAAGCGGCTCGCCCATATACGCCTGAACGCTCACGACGAGCTTGCCCTTCAGGGATTGAATCAAAGGATCGACGGTCATAAGGCTGTAACCTTTCTCAGAACAGCCTCCCGAGGCGTGTTGTCTCGGGAGGCTCCTACAGCAGATACGTTTACTTCAACGAGGCAAGAAGATGCTCAGCGGCACCGATGAGCGGAGCATCGCCCTCCAGAGAACCGATGAGGATCGGCGTGTCCTGAAGCGGATCGAGCGCCTGGCTGGCATAGCCCTCGTGCACCGAATCCTTCCACGTCTGCGAACGCCAATCGGGACCTTGGTGAATCACGCCGCCCGAAAGCACGATGACCTCTGGGTCCAGGATGTTAGCGAGCGAGCCCAAGCTGGCCCCCAGCGCAAAGCCGGCGTCATGGATAACCTCGGTCGCCTTTGCGTCGCCCGCACGGCACAGGTCGTTCACATCGCGACCGACCGAAGGACGGCTGGGGTCGACGCGACCAAAGCGCTCATCGTACATACGACCAATGGAAGTGCCCGAAGCAACCGACTCAAGATGGCCGGAACGCCCGCAGGCGCAGGGAATGCCGGCGGCAGCCGAGCACTCTATGTGGCCCATATGGCCAGCAGCACCATGGAAGCCTTGCATCACGCGGCCGTTCTCGACATATGCGCCGCCGATGCCCGTGCCGATGCCCAGGCACAAGACGGAGAACTTGCCCTTGCCGACGCCCCAGTGGGCCTCGCCCAGAGCATGAGCCTGCACGTCGCCCACAACGGCAACGGGGAGACCAAGGTCCTCGCGCAGACGCGGCCCCAACTGAACGCCGGACCAGCCGGGCATGATCTCGTTGGCATACGCGATGGCGCCCGTCTTGGGATCGACGACGCCGGCGGCACCAATGCCGACGCCAAGGACCTCGACATCGGGATTCGCCTCGAGAGCAGCCTTGATGGACGCCTCGATACGCTGGAAGACGGCCTCGCCGCCCTCTTGGGCCTCGGTGGGAACCTCGGCCTCAAAAACGGGATGGGGCACACTACCGTCAGCCGGGTACTCCATGATGGCAGTCGCGATCTTAGTTCCGCCGATATCGACAGAGCAGACGTACTTGTTCTCCATGTCGCTCTCCTTAGGAGATAAAAAACAACTACAGGAAATGAAGGCGGCGTTATCGCCGCAGCTTGGTAAAGGTTTCCCGAGTGCCCGAGGTTGGGGTGAAAGCGGTCGGGCGTTGACCTAATGGGTCACGCTCGACCGCTTGAGCCCCAAGATCGGGTGCCCGGGGAAGCTTTACAGGAGACCGTTGTCCTGGAGGACCTTCTTAATCGCCTCGACGTTCTCGCCGGTCATGGCCTTCACCGGGCGCGGCATGGTCGGGCTGTCGAAGATGCCCATGAGGTTCATAGCGGTCTTGAAGGCGCCGACGCCACCGGCATAGCCCTGGACGCCCGAGGTGACATCCCAGATGTGCGAAATCTCATTGAGGCGGTCCTGCTCGGCCTTGACGGTAGCCCAGTCACCAGCCTGAGCGGCCTTCCACTGACGTACGTAGCCCTCGGGCTCAACGTTGGCGAGACCCGGGACGGAACCGTCGGCGCCACCGAGGTAGGCGCCGTCGACAACAACCTCGTGACCGGTGAGAATGCTCATCGGATGGCCGTTCTTCTCGTTCTCCTGAACGAGGTAGCGGAACGAGATGTCATCACCCGAGGAATCCTTGACGCCGGCCAGAACGCCCTCGGCACCGAGCTTGGCAAGGAGCTTCCAAGGGAGCTTGGTGTGGACACACACGGGAATGTCGTAGGCGAAGATGGGCAGGTCGAGTTCCTCATGCAGGATGCGGAAGTGCTCCTCGACCTCGGTCATGCCCTGCAGGGCATAGAACGGGCAGGTGGCGACAAGCGCATCGGCGCCCAGCTCCTGAGCGACCTTACCGTGCTCGATCATGCGTTCGGTCTCGGTGTCGATGATGCCGACCAGAACGGGAACGCGGTGGTCGACGATGCGGACGGCCTCGGCGATGATCTGACGGCGACGCTCGTCGGTGGAGAAGACGACCTCGCCCGAGGAGCCCAGGAAGAACAAGCCATCGACGCCGGCATCGATCATGCGGTTGATGCTGCGCTCAAAGGAGGCAACATCGAGCTGGTGGTCTTCGGTATCGGGAACAACGACGGGAGGGATAACGCCGGTGAATTTCTGAGTTGCCACAAGAATCTCCTTAGTTGTCTGGCGGGCAGCCCTATGCCGCCCACTCTTGTTGGCAGTGTCCAGGCCGTCTAGGCCAAAGAACACGGGTAGAACGTTTGGTTAAAGAAGTCGACGACTTCGTTTTCGAACGCATTGATGCGCTCGTGAGCGTATTTGGCATAGATGATATGCCTCCGGTCACACTCAAGACCGTTGAATACGGCAAACTGATCCTTGGGATCGCTCACGGTATCCATAAGCGATGTGCCCATGAGCACCGATCCGCGCACCCGAGACGACAGCGCCTCGAGACCGCCAGGAAGCGGATTGGCAACCGCCGTGCAGGCGAGACCCCGCTCGTCCAGAGCAGAAACCGCCAGCGCGACTCCGCCGCCAAGACCCTCGCCCCATGCAAAGATGCGGTCGGGGTCCATGCCATCAAGATTGCGCGCCACCTTCGCCAGCGCGCAACCCCAACGGACGCGCTCGACAAAAGCGGGCGAAGAAATCCCCCGCTGCAGGTCGTCCGCACCAGCAACATCGTCATCCAGCGCGAGGACGGCATACCCCATGGCGGCAAATCTCGTCATGTGATGCCAGCCGCGCACAGGCCGATCGATGTCGTGGAACATCAGGCACAACGGCACGCGCTCAGATACTCGGGCACGACCGACAGGCTCGATCAAACGAGCGTGAATCGCATCGTCACCGAGCTCAAAGGAGACCTCCGAGTAACGGGCGCAGGGGTTAACAAAGTCAATCGCCGTAATGGCCAGGCCTTGAATCTCAAGATTCGAAGCGCATGTCTCTAAATCAGAAACATCTGCTTGGACATCACCGCGCCAGTCCCGATATTCTGCGAGCCTTGACGAAACCGTTCCAGGAATTCCCACGAGCCCGGGGACAATCAGCTCGTCAACATTGCTCTCGCACTTAGACATGAGCCTCCCCTCCCTTGCAGAAAAACGGAATGATCAAATCGTCAAAATCCTGAATCTCCTCGTGGCCAAAGCCTTCAAAGAACTCATGACGCTTTTCGCAGGTCAGGTTGTTATAGACCGCAAACTGCGTCGCTGGCGGACAGACGATATCGGCTGTGCCGGTGCCAAACAGCACGGGGCATTTGACCATAGGGGCAAAGTTCTTGGAATCGAAGTACGCCAGCTTGGCATAGGCTTCGTCAATACGAGTCGAGTCCTCGTCAAACCAGCGAGACCAATAGCGCAGGCCCTCGTAGGCAATGTCGTCGGCATCCAAATCCCAGACCAGGCGGAAATCTGACAGGAAGGGATAGAGGATGGCGGCGCGATTGATAAGCTCGCTGTTAAGCGCACAGGTCGCAATGCCCAAACCGCCGCCCTGCGACGCGCCGTTCACAAACACACGCGCAAGATCGATGCCCTCGAGCTCGCGAACGATGCGGCACAGGATTCGAATATCTTGGTGTAAGCGGACATAGTAGAGGTTGGCCGGGTCGCCGTCGATACCGGCGACGATATGCCCGGCAACCGTTGTGCCCTCAAATCCACCAATGTCCTCGGAGGGACCTCCTTGGCCGGGGCAGTCGAGGGCGATGAGTGCCATGCCCATGCCCGCAAACGACGCCTGCTCAAACCAGCTGCGGCTTGCACCCGGATACCCATGGAACTGAAGTACCAATGGCACGGGCTCGTCCGAGACGGGTTTAAGGTACTTGGCATGCAGGCGCGCGCCACACATGCCGGTATACCAGAGGTCGAAAAGCTGGCAGGTCGCGGCATCGGTGACCGATGCCGTCTCGATCGCATAGTCAAGCCCGACGGCGTCGGCCTCGACCATGCGATCCTTCCAAAAGAGATCGAAATCTGATGGACGGGGCATGGCGCCTCGATATTCACCAAATTGATGTTGTAGCTCCTGAGCACTTGGCATGGCTCGTGAACCCAACCTTTCGAAATCGCAACGGAGGTGCGCCCGGCAAAGGAACCGGGCGCACGGGAGGGAAAGCGAGGCTACTCGCCGAGCTTGGGATGCAGCAGCGACGGCGCAGCGCCGAGCAGCATCTTGGTGTAGGGGTCCTGGGGATGCTGGAAGACCTGCTTGGCCTCGCCCTGCTCGACGATCCTGCCGCCATTCATAACGATGATGTCGTCAGAGATATAGCGGACCGTCTGGATGTCATGGCTGATGAACACCATGGCCAGGCCGAGCTCCTTCTTAAGGTCGGTCAGCAGGTTCAGAATCTGCGCGCGGACCGAAACGTCCAGAGCCGAGGTGGGCTCGTCGGCGATGATGGCATCGGGGTTCAGCGACAGGGCACGGGCAATTGCGACGCGCTGGCGCTGGCCGCCCGAAAGCTGGCCGGGAAGAACCTCGGCAGCGGAGCTGGGCAGACCGGTGAGCTCCAAGAGTTCCTTGACGCGCTTCTCCTGCTCGGCCTCGGTACCCAGGTTGTGGACGCGCATGGGGTCGAGCAGCTGCTCGCGAACGACCATGCGGGGGTTGAGCGCCGTGGCCGGGTTTTGAAACACGACCGAGATGACGCGACCCATGTGGCGACGGTCCTCGGCGGTACGTTTGGTAACGTCCTTGCCCTTAAAGTAGACCTTGCCGCTCGTGGGGGCCTGCAGGCCGCACATGACGTTGGCGGTGGTGGACTTACCGCAACCGGACTCGCCGACGATGCCGATCGTCTGACCGGGCATGAGCTTAATCGTTACACCCTGGACGGCGTGAACCAGGTTGGGGTGCAGAATCGAGCCGGTACGGGTCCTAAAGGTGACGTGGACGTCATCAAGGAAGATGATCGGCTCGACGCCGTTGACTGCGGTCTCGCTCATCTACATCACCTCCGCGTGAGGGGTCAAACCATTTGCCTTGAGCACCTCGTCGGGGAGCTCGGAATAGAAGTGCTCGGTGCCGGGCACGCGCTTGAAGACCGGACGGGTGTCCAGGCCAATACGCGGATGGCTCGAGCGGGGCGCGAAGCGATCGCCCTTGGGGAAATCGCGCGGACTCGGAACGGCGCCGGGCACCTGGTGCAGGCGGCCCGAACCGCTCTCGATGGACAGAACGGAACCCAGAAGACCGCGGGTGTACTCGTGGATCGGGTTAGTGAGCAGCTCCTTGGTGGGTGCCTGCTCGATAACCTGGCCAGCGTACATAACCGTGATGTTGTGGGCGACCTCGGCGACCAGCGCCAGGTCGTGCGAAACGAAGATCATGGCAAAGCCGAGCTTGGCCTGAAGATCGTTGAGCAACTTGATGACCTGCTTCTGGACGGTAACGTCCAGAGCGGTCGTGGGCTCGTCGCAGATGACCAGCTTGGGATCGCGGGTAAGGGCCATAGCGATCAGGACACGCTGACGCTGGCCGCCGGAAAGCTCGTGCGGATAGCTCTCGAGCGTGCGCTTGGGATCGAGGCCGACGAGCTCCAGGAGCTCCTCGGCGCTGCGGGTTCCGCCGCGCTTGGTGAGCTGCTTCATCTGGGCAGAGATGAGCATGGAGGGATTAAGCGAGGACAGGGCGTCCTGATAGACCATAGCGATATCGGTACCGCGCAGGCCGAACCACTCCTTCTTGCTCATCTTGAGCAGGTCGCGACCCTCCCAGAGAACCTCGCCGGAAAGATGCTCGTCATCGTCGGTCAGGCCCATGATGGCCAGCGTGGTGATGGACTTACCGCAACCGGACTCGCCCACCAGGCCCATGGTCTGACCAGGACGAACGTCAAAGTTGACATGGTCGACGACGTTGATATCACCGTGATGCTCAAACTGGATGCAGAAGTCACGGACCGAGAGAATCGGTTCAACAGACTCGTCGGGCACATGGCGATCGTCACGCTTGAGCTCGACATCGCGCAGGGCGCCAAGGCGAGCGGAGAGGGACTGGGCCTGCTCCTTGTAGGCGCGAACGGGGTCGGAGACCAGCAGGTCGGCCTCGCGACGCTTGGAGGAATCGGTCGGATCCAGGGCGGCGGAGGGGGCAGCGGCCATAGCGTCGGTAATGCCCTCGGAGAGGATGTTGAGCGCCAGGCAGGTGATCATGATGGCCAGGCCCGGGAACAGTGCCTGCCACCAACGGCCGGCGAGCACGCCGCCGCGGGCGTCGGCGAGGATGTTGCCCCAGGTAGCGGTGGGCTCCTGGATACCAGCGCCGATGAAGGTCAGCGAGGCCTCGAAGATGATGGCGTCGGCGACCAGGGTAACGGTGAAGACCATGATCGGGGCGATGCAGTTACGCAGAACATGCTTGATCAAAATCCACGGAGCCTTGGCGCCGGAAACGATGACCGCGCGGACATAGTCCTCGCCGTACTCGGACACGATGTTGGCGCGTACGATACGGGCAATCTGCGGAGTGTACATAAAGCCGATGGCGAAGATGATCGACGGCACGGAGTTGCCCAGGATGGAGACGAAGACGGCCGCGAGGGCGATGCCCGGGATGGACATGATGATGTCCAGGATACGCATGATCGTCTCGGAGACGGCCTTGCGCGAAACCGCTGCAAGGGCGCCCACGACCGAGCCGCAGACCAGAGCCATGGCAGTGGCGCCAAAGCCGATAATCAGCGAGTAACGACCACCGTAGAGCATACGCGACAGAATGTCGCGACCCTTATCGTCGGTACCGAAGATAAATCCGTTGCCGGGAGCCTGGCGAGCCGTAAAGATCTCGACCGGGCTATAGGGGGCAAGAAGGGGCGCCAGGATCGCAGTCAGGGCGACCAGCACCAGCACGACGGCGGCAATCTTAGAAGACAACGTCATCTTCTTCCAGCCACCGAGCTTGAGCCCCTTGGAGGCAGCCTTCTCGAGCTGCTCGGTTTGCTTCTCTCGAATCTTTACCATAATCTACACCGTCCTGATGCGCGGGTTGATGAGCAGGTAGAGCATGTCAACCACGATGTTGATGATGATGAAGGCAAGAGCAACGACGATAACGACGCCCTGAACCAGGTTCGCCTCGTTGCCCTGAACGCCCTGCAGAATCGCGGTGCCCATGCCGGGGAGGTTGAAGATAACCTCGATGACGACGGCGCCGCCCATGAGGTAACCGATCTTAAGACCGAGGGTGGTGACCGGGGTGATCAGCGCATTGCGAAGAACGTTGATGCCGACGACGACCTTCTCGGGAACGCCGGCGCCGCGAGCCATACGGACATAATCCTTGTCGAGCTCCTCGACCATGGCGGTACGCACGATACGAGTCATCTGGCCCGTCAGCGGAAATGCCAAGGCGATAGCGGGCATGATCATACGTCCAAGATAGCCAACCGGATTCGTGGTGAAGTGAGGCAGAGCACCCGATGCCGGGAGCACCTTAAGGTAGGAAGAGAACAGCAGGATCAACAGAACGGCAAGCCAGAACGACGGGGTTGCCAAGCCGGCGATGGAAAAGACGCGGATCACTTGGTCCGGCCATTTGTCGCGATACAGTGCCGCGATGACGCCGAGCAAAAACGAAACGACCGCACCGATGGCAAGACCGATAAAGGTCAGCTGCATCGTGACGGGCAGGGCCGTGGAGATGCGCTTGGCAACGGAGTTGCGAGCAGCACCATAGGTGCCCATGTCGCCATGGATCAAATCGCCCATATAGCGCACGTAGCGCACGGGCCAGGGGTCGTCCAGACCATACTTCTCATGGTACTCGGCAACCGCCTCGGGCGAGGCACCGTCACCCAACGCCGTGTAGGCGGGGTCGGTCTTGGAGAACGACATAAGGAAGAACACCAGGACGGTGACGCCCAATGCCATGATCGGCAGCGCCACGAGACGCCTTCCAATCAAACGTAGCAAGTTGTTCACGTTCTCTCCCCTTTCTTTTGTCGGTAGGACCAACTGGTATATGAGTACGGATACTCATTACAAGACCCGAGCGACATCGTTGCCGCCCGGGTCTTTGTTTCAACTATGAGGATACGGTCCCAACGACCGACATCCTGCATACAGACTCAAGCGAGTCTTACGCCTTGACGGTCGCAACGCCCCTGAAGGACATGCTCGTCGTGCCGATGCCCTTGAAGCCATCGAGAGCCTCGCCGTTGGGCGCAGTGGACGGATCGTCCCAGGAAGCGGAGACGGTCTTGACGTGGACAACGGGGTACAGAACGGCGTTGTCGGCAATGATGTCAAAGCACTCGTTCCACTTCTTCTGCTGCTCGTCGCCCTCGGCGGCAAGAGCCTCGTCCATGAGGCCGTGGAGCTTCTGCCACTCAGCGGACTCCTTCCACGGGCAACGGGTCTGCATCCAGACGTTGTCGCCGTACCACCAGTTGAGCAGCAGGTCGGGGTCGGCGCCGAAGCAGGAAGGATCGCCAGGGGCAAGGAGGATATCGTAGGCCTCGCCGCCGTCGATGGCAGCGTAGGTGGCCGGCGAGGTATCGGTCTGGATGGTCACATCGAAGCCGAGAGCGTCGAGGTCGTTCTTGACCTGGGCGGCCATGCCCTTAATCTGCTCGTTGTCGGTGGTGCGCAGGGTGATGGCACCCGGGGTGATGCCAGACTCCTCGATGAGCTTCTTAGCCTTCTTGGCGTCGGTCTTGTACACCGTGGAAGCCTCATGATAGTTGGTGAAGCTCTTGGGCAGGTAGCAGCTGGCAGCGGTGGCAAGGCCGGCGAAGGTGTTGCTGACCATCTTCTCGGTGTCGAGCGCATACATGACAGCCTGACGGACCTTGACGTTGTTCCAAGGCTCCTTGGCGACGTTGAACATGATGAAGCGGGTGCCGAAACCCTGAACGTTATCGATCTTGCAGCCGGCGCTCTCAAGCTGGTCGACGGCGTCAGCGGTAACGAGCTCCATAACGAGCGTGGAGCCCTCCTGCTGAGCGGTAACGCGAGCGGTGGGGTCGGTCAGGATGCTGTACTGGATCTTCTTATCCTCGGCAGCATACTCACCGTTGTACTCAGGATTGGGAACCAGGGTAATCTCGGTATCGGAGATAGAGTCGTACATCCAGGGGCCGGAACCGATCGGCTGCTTGGCGCGATCCTCCTCGGTCTGGGTGGCCGGGGTAACGCGGACGATGGCCAGACGATCCTTGAGCAGGGAGAAGTTGGGGACCTTAGTCTTGACCGTCACGGTGCTGGCGTCCTTGGCCTCGATGGACTCGAAGGGCTGGAAGAACGGAGCATAGGTAGCGGAAGCGGCGCAAGCGGTGTAGGAGGCAACGACATCGTCAGCGGTGACCTCGGTGCCATCGGAGAACTTGGCGCCCTTGCGGATGGTGACCTCGAAAGTGGTGTCGTCCACAGACTTGGGATCGTCGGTGGCGAGCTCGTTGAAGGTGCTGTAGTCGTGGTAATCGATGCCGTAGAGGCCCTCGACGACGTGCCAGTTAGCACCCAGGCCCACAGCGGAGCCGGTGCTGGCGGGATCGAAGCTGGACGGAGCGTAAGCGGAACCAGCGGTGATCACGCCGCCGCCACGGTTGGCGGAATCGGTGGAACCGGAAGCGGAACCCTCGTCGCTAGAGCTGCCACCGCAGCCAGTGAGACCAAGGCCGGCGACAGCAGCGACGCTGCCGGTGAGGCCGAGGAACGAACGCCTGGACATACCCTTGTTGATGATGGCCATGTCTTCTCCTATCAATAGAGAATCTTACTCGGGAGCACCTAGACTTGCCCCCGCGCAACTTGCGGACGATATATACCTTACCTACCGACGAACCCAACTGAGGTGCCGCGCTCGGCGACCGATACATACATACGCTTGAACGGTATTTACTACCGTTCACCGAATTCGTTGACAAACGATTCGCCAGACAGTATGTATCGGCGAGGTGAGATATCAGTCTTCGTCAACCCGCAGGATAGCAGGGTTTTCGCTTGGGTTAGTCAAACGTTTTAGCGTTAATAAAACCCGAAACCAGCAGGCAATCATGGCGAAATAAATGGTTGAAAATCGCGCAATCATGTATATCAGTTGTTTGGCTCGTGTTTAGCTATCGGAATGGCCAGCCGCCGCCTCGGCGCGCTCGGCATTCCATGCAACGAGCGCCTCGTGGACCGCCTTGGCAACATCGGCAGGTATGCCGCGAACTTCCGCGATCTCTTGCTCGCTCGCCGCGCGCAAACGCTTCATCGAGCCAAAATGGCGCATAAGGGCACGTTTTCTGGTGGGTCCCACGCCTGGAACGTCATCGAGTACCGAAACTGTCATGGCTTTATCGCGCAACTCACGATGGAATGTGATTGCAAAACGGTGCGATTCATCGCGAACCTGTTTAATTAGATAGAGCGAAGCAGACCCGGTCGGCAGCACGACGGGAGTCTCGTCCCAAGGCACGAAAACTTCCTCATCGGCCTTCGCCAAGCCACAAACCGGTATATCGAGCCCAAGAGCCTCAAGTTGCTTGATCGCAGCGGTCAATTGCGGCTTACCGCCATCGACAACGAGCAAATCGGGGCGCGAGCCAAAGCGCTCGTCGACCATGCGCTCGGGAGCATAGCGTCGTCCCAAAACCTCGGACATCGACACGAAGTCGTTTGCCTCGTCCAATTCGGCCTGAATTTTAAAACGACGGTACTGGCTCTTGTCGGCGCGTCCGTTGGTAAACACCACCATCGAGGCGACCGTAAAGGTTCCATGCAGCGTCGAGATATCGAAGCACTCGATACGCATCGGCGGCGCCGGCAGCGCCAGCGCGCTTTCGAGCTCCAGGAGCGCTTGATTGGTGCGGTCGTCAGCGTACCCCGTTCGCATCATGTAGCGCATGAGGGCATGGCGCGCATTTTTGGATGCCATATCGAGCAAACGGTGCTTTTCGCCACGCTGCGGCCTATGGAGATGGCAGGAACGCTCGCGCTTGCCTGCAAGCCACTCCCCCAGCGCCTCCGCATCCTCAAGCTCGACAGAGAGGTTTATCTCAGCTGGAATATCAGCCGTCTCGTCGTAATAGCGCTTAAGAAAGCCCGATTGAAGTTCCTCTTCGTCGACATCCAAACCCTTATCGAGAATAAACTCGCAGGTTCGAACCGTTCGACCCTCACGCACGACAAAGACGCAAGCGGCGGAGATGGTCTCCTCGCGATAGAAACCGATGACATCGATATCGACACTGGAGGGAAAAACGACTTGCTGACGGTCGTCCAGACCCCTGATGACCTCCAAACGACGTTTGACGCGTGCCGCGCGCTCAAAGTCGAGCGCCTCGGCGGCATCCGTCATCTCGGAGGTCAGCTCATCGACGACATCCTTGCGATGGCCCGACAAAAAGCGCTCGACACGCTTGACGTTCTTGGCATAGTCCGTAGGAGAAATCGCGCCGACACACGCACCTGGGCCGCGCCCGACATGGTAGTCGAAGCAGGGACGCCCGTTTTGCGCGCAAATCATATTGACGATGTCTTCCTCGCCCTTGTGGGACTCGACGATACGACGACAACGACGCCACTCCGCACAAGAAGCCGAGCAGATCGGGATCACCTTGCGCAGCGTGTCAATGGTCTCACGCGCCGCGCGGCTATCGGTATAGGGACCAAAATAACGCGTTCCCGGCTTATGACGCTCGCGCGTGTATTTGATAGCGGGATACAGGTCGCCCTTTGTAATGGCGATAAAGGGGTAGCTCTTGTCATCCTTGAGGTCGACGTTAAAGTACGGATGGTACTGGCCGATCAGGTTGCGCTCGAGTACAAGCGCCTCATGCTCGGTTTCGACAACGATGTAGTCAAAGCTCGCAACCAATTGCATCATGAGCGGTATTTTTTGGCGCTCATCCTGCAGCGTCACGTACTGGCGCATACGGGAACGCAGGTTTTTCGCCTTGCCAACGTAGATGACATCGCCCTTGGCATCTTTCCAAAGGTAACATCCGGGCTGCGTGGGAACGCGCGAAACCTGCTCGGCGAGTGTTGGAATGTTGTCGTGACCGGCCACACGCACCTACTTGCGACGAAGCAGCGCCGAGACCTCGGGCATCTTAAGAACGACGGCAAGGCCAAAGGTAACAGCAAGCGAGACGACACCCGCAACGCAAACATAGCCAAGAGTAATCAGAATCGAGCCGCCAAGTACCCCGACAAAGTGTTCAAGCGCCCACATGACGCCGGCGCCTGCGGCAGCCCCTAGGCCGCCGAGCAAAAGGCCAAAGAAACCGCCATGCAGGATAGATTTGACCTGAAGGCCACGCAGGCGACGACGCAGCCACCACAGCGAACAGCCGACCAAGATCACGTAGTCGACAACATACGAAAGCGCGATTGCCGGCATACCGAAGCCCAGCACAACGCCAAACAGCAGAACCGAGCCAGCCTGGCCGATGGCGGAATACAGGCAATAGCGGCTATAGGGCTTCATGTCGAGCAAGGCAGAGAAGCTCTTCTGCATCAACACGACCACGCCGTAGAGCGGCAGCGAGAGCGCCAGGTAGACAAGGTACTCGGACACCAGCGCCACGCCGGATTCATCGAACTTGCCGGCACAGTAAATCATGTTGAGCGGACGTGCGAAGACAATCAGGTACAGTGCGAACGGAATCAGGAAGAACAGCATCTGGGCGACGCCACGCGAAATGCCCGTGCGAACGCTGTCGTAATCCTTCTCCTGTGCGTCATGAGAGAGCTCGGTATAGAGCGCCGTCGAAAGCGAGGCGGCAATCAGCGCGTAGGGCAGCGTGTACCACAGGCGCGCATAGGCGATGACGGAAGGACCCGTCTCGGGCTGGACCACCAGCGCGGCAGCGTTGGTGATAGAAGTCGAGACAAACATGCACACCGTGGCGAGCAGCGTCGGGATACCGAGCGCAATCGTCTGGCGCAGCGCGGGGTCCTTAAAGTCGATATGGATATGGGGATGCACGCCGTGCTTGCCAAGCGCGGGAATCTGACATGCCATCTGAACAAAGACACCGAGGGTCGTACCGGCCGCAATCAAGATGATGCCGGCACGTTCGCCAAACTGTGCGGACACGGGCGCAAAACCCATAAAGCTCGCAATGACGATCACATTGTTGAGGACCGGGGCAAACGTCGACCAGAAGTAGTCGCGGTGTGCGTTGAGAACGCCCGAGAACACCGAGCCCAAACCATAAAAGAGAATCTGGATGGCAAAGAAACGGAACATGAACGCAGCGGTATCCATGCTGCCGCCGTCACCCGAAAGGAACGATTGCGTCCAGATAAAGCCCGGGGCGAACACGGTCCCCAGCAACGAAATGCCACCCAGCACCAAAAGCAGAA
This sequence comes from uncultured Collinsella sp., assembly GCA_900546965.1. Classification (GTDB taxonomy): domain Bacteria; phylum Actinomycetota; class Coriobacteriia; order Coriobacteriales; family Coriobacteriaceae; genus Collinsella. Next base: position 2,886 of record URFE01000008.1, on the reverse strand, counting down.
TGCCAAGCAGGTTGCCCACGTACTCGTTCGAGGCCTCGCGACCCTGCTCACGCCTCACGCCCATGTACACGGGCAAAAACGCCGTCACGAGCATGCCACCCATCACGAGTTCGTAGAGCATATTGGGCAGGTTGTTGGCGACCTGATAGGAGGACGAGAGTAGCGACATGCCGATAGCGGCCGCCATTGCCCACGTGCGGATAAAACCGGTGACGCGAGACACGATAGTCAGAATGGTCATAAGCCCGGCGGAACGACCAACCGTGGAGTAGTCCGACGAGCCCATGTCGTCAGTGTCATCTCGCGACGAAGAAACTTCGGATGAGGGTGTCTGAGGCGCAGATTCTTTTGCAAAATGAGCTCCGCACTTCAATTCTTCCTGCGGCATCGCTCAGTCCTCTCTCGTAATCGCGGCAACCGTCGCCCCGCAAAATGCAATTAAATCATCGGGTGCAAGCTCGAGCTGATAACCACGCTTGCCTCCCGAAATAAAAATGGTATCCCAAAGGACACATGTCTCGTCAATGAGCGTCCGGTAGCGTTTTTTCATACCGACCGGGCTGCAGCCGCCGCGAACGTAGCCAGTCGCCGCAAGCAAATCCTTCACATGCATCATGGCCAAGGACTTCTCCCCCGCGGCACGCGCGGCGGACTTTAGATCGAGCTCGTCGGCAACAGGGATGCAGCACACGACATAGTCGTTGGACGGCGTCACGCAGACCAAAGTCTTAAATCCTTGACCGGGCTCCTCGCCAAGCTGCTCCGAAATCGCGACCCCCAGGCCCACCGACTCATCACCATCGTCTTCGTACGTATGTAGAACATAGGAAATGCCGGCACTTTCCAGCTCGCGCATCGCATTGGTTTTTGGCGTCTTTACAGCCTTTGCCATGACATATCCTTTCTCTCGCATTCGGACGCAAGGATTAAGTATATGTCCAATTCGGCTGCATACGTCACTTCGGCACAGCAAGCGCCATCGAATCACAAGGAGTCGATGGCGCCCATAAACTGAATCGCCTATTTATTGAGCATCAAGTTGAGCCTGACGCTCCCGGTCACGCCTGAGCAACGGCGCCAAAAACTTGCCCGTATAACTCTGCGGACAGTCCGCAACCTGCTCCGGTGTGCCCGAAACCACGACGGTTCCGCCGCCGTTACCGCCCTCGGGACCCATATCGATCAGGCGGTCGGCAACCTTGATGACATCAAGGTTGTGCTCAATCACCAGCACCGTGTTGCCCGCATCGACCAAGCGCTGCAGCACATCGAGCAGCTGGCGGACGTCCTCAAAATGAAGACCGGTCGTCGGCTCGTCCAAAATATAGAACGTCTTGCCCGTCTGGCGTCGATGAAGCTCCTTGGCGAGCTTCACACGCTGCGCCTCGCCGCCCGAGAGCGTCGTGGCGGGCTGGCCCAGGCTCACGTAGCCTAAGCCTACATCGTACAGCGTCTGGAGCTTGCGCTTAATCTGCGGGATATTCCCAAAGAAGGCCAGCGCCTCGGTGACGCTCATGTCGAGCACGTCCGAGATGGTCTTGCCACGGTAGGTGACCTCGAGTGTCTCGCGGTTGTAGCGTTTACCGCCGCAAACTTCGCAGGGAACGTAGATATCGGGAAGGAAGTGCATCTCGATCTTGATCTGCCCGTCGCCCTTGCACGCCTCGCAGCGCCCGCCACTCACATTAAAGGAGAAACGACCCGGCGAGTAGCCGCGCGCCTTCGACTCCGGCGTACTCGCAAACAGCGCGCGAAGATCATCCCACAGGCCGATATAGGTAGCAGGGTTGGAACGCGGCGTGCGGCCAATCGGCGACTGGTCGATATCGATAACCTTATCGATACACTCGATGCCCTCGATTTTTTTATACGGACCCACAGGGCGCGTCGAACGGTGAATAGCATTCGTAAGGGCAGGCGCAATGGTGTCGGTAACCAGGGAGCTCTTGCCCGATCCCGACACGCCGGTAACAACCGTAAGCGTACCAAACTCGATCTTGGCGGTAACGTTTTTGAGGTTGTTGGCTCGAGCGCCCGTAATTTTAAGGCAGCCGCGACCGGGCTTGCGCCGTTCATCAGGCACCCGAATCATTCGTTTGCCGGTCAGATAAGCGCCCGTCATCGACTCAGGACACGCCATGATATCAGCAGGCGTTCCCGCCGCGACTACGTGTCCGCCGTTGACACCGGCGCCGGGCCCCATGTCGATCACGTAGTCGGCGGCACGGATTGTATCCTCGTCGTGTTCGACAACGATAACGGTATTGCCGATATCGCGCAGGCGCTCGAGCGTCTTGATCAGGCGCTCGTTGTCACGCTGATGAAGACCGATCGAGGGCTCGTCCAGAATATAGAGCACGCCCATGAGACCCGCGCCGATCTGCGTTGCCAAGCGAATACGCTGTGCCTCGCCACCGGAAAGCGTCGCCGAGGCGCGATCGAGTGTCAGATAGTCGAGTCCAACATCTACCAGAAAACGCAGGCGCTCCAGAATTTCCTTGACGATACGGCCGCCGATAAACTGTTGGCGCTCGGTGAGTTCCAGGCCCTCAAAAAACTCGAGCGATTCACGGCACGACAGGCAACAAACTTCGTAAATGGACTTGCCGCCCACGGTGACGGCGAGCATCTCAGGGCGCAAACGAGCGCCGTGGCAGCTCGAGCACGGCTCCTCGCGAATGTACTTCTCCAGGCGCGCCTTGGTGTTCTCGTTCGTCGTCTCGGTATAGCGTTCGTACAGGATGTTGCGAACGCCCGAAAACTTGGTATCCCACTGGCTGCGACGTCCGTCGAGCTTTTGGTAGTCGACCGAGATCTTCGTATCGCCCAGGCCATCCAAGAATGCACGACGCACGCGAGGGGGCAAGTCCTCCCACGGCGTATCGG